>CAZLRL010000229.1:0-5105 GCA_964561645.1 uncultured Desulfobacterales bacterium | reverse complement strand
CTTAAAAAGCCTGCCCAGCAAGATCGGCAATCTGTTGGACCTCACCCTCAAGGAGCTGGAAAAGGTCCTGTATTTCGAAGCTTATGTGGTAGTGGACCCCGGCGACACCAACCTCACCCGGGGAAACCTCCTGTCCGAGGAGCGGTACCGCCAGCTCCGGGATGAGTTCGGGGAGCGCTTCGAGGCCGGCATGGGCGCCGAGGCCATTCGGGAGATGCTGCAGCAGGTGGATCTGGAGGCGGTGTCCCAGGAAATCCGGGAAGAAACCGCCAAGACCAGCTCGGACGCCAAACGCAAAAAATTGGCCAAGCGCCTGAAGATCGTGGACGCGTTCCGGGACAGCGGCCAGCGCCCCGAATGGATGGTGCTGGAGGTCATCCCGGTGCTGCCTCCTGACTTGCGCCCCCTGGTGCATCTGGACGGCGGACGCTTCGCCACCAGCGACTTGAACGACCTCTACCGGCGGGTCATCAACCGGAACAACCGCTTAAAGCGGCTCCTGGAGCTCAATGCCCCGGATATCATCATCCGCAACGAAAAGCGCATGCTCCAGGAAGCGGTGGACGTGCTTTTTGAAAACGGCCGCCGGGGCCGCACCATCACCGGCCCCAACAAACGTCCCTTAAAATCCCTGAGCGATATGCTCAAGGGCAAGCAGGGCCGTTTCCGCCAGAATTTGCTGGGCAAACGCGTGGACTACTCCGGCCGCTCGGTAATCGTCATCGGTCCGGAGCTTAGGCTGCACCAGTGCGGGCTGCCCAAGCAAATGGCCCTGGAGCTCTTCAAGCCCTTTATTTTCCATCGACTCGTGGCCAAGGGCCATGCCACCACCATCAAGGTGGCCAAAAAACTGGTGGACCGGGAAACCCCGGAAGTGTGGGACATCCTGGATGAAGTGGTCCGGGAGCACACCGTGCTCTTAAACCGGGCCCCCACCCTGCATCGCCTGGGCATTCAGGCCTTCGAGCCCATTCTCATCGAAGGTAAGGCCATTCAATTGCATCCCCTGGTGTGCACGGCGTTTAACGCTGACTTCGACGGTGACCAGATGGCGGTGCACGTGCCCCTGTCCATCGAAGGCCAGATCGAATCCCGGGCCCTGATGATGTCCACCAATAACATCCTGAGCCCGGCCAACGGCGACCCCATCATCATCCCCACCCAGGACATCGTGCTGGGGCTGTACTATCTCACCCGGGAGCGCCCTTTTGCCAAAGGGGAGCGGGTGGCCAAAGACGGCCAGCGGCCCGTGCCTTTCGCCTCGCCCGAGGAAGTGCGCCTGGCCTATGACCAAAACGAGGTCCATCTCCAGGCCCGCATCCCGGTGCGCATCGACGGCAAAGTCCATGAAACCACGGTGGGCCGGGTGCTGCTGTCCGAGATAGTTCCCGATGAGCTGCCCTTCGAGATGGTCAATTTGACCATGACCAAGCGGGAGGTGCGCAAACTCATCGCCTACGCCTACCGCAAAAGCGGCATCAAGGCAACCGTGCTCCTGGCGGACCGCCTGAAAAATCTGGGCTACCGCTACGCCACCAAGGCGGGCATCAGCATCGGTATGCAGGATATGATCATCCCCCAGCAGAAGGCCGACATCCTCAATGGGGCCATGACCGAAGTGTCCCAGGTGGAGGAGCAGTACCTGGACGGTATCATTACCGAAGGGGAAAAATACAACAAGGTGGTGGACATCTGGGCCAAGGCCACTGACGAAGTCGCGGCCCGCATGATGGAGGAAATGGCCCGGGAAACCATCAGCGTGGAAGAACCGGATCTGGAAATTCCCGGCCAGGTGATCACCCACATGGAAGAGGTGGCCAGCTTCAACCCCATTTTCATGATGGCCGATTCCGGGGCCCGGGGCAGCAAGGACCAGATGAAGCAGTTGGCCGGTATGCGGGGCTTGATGTCCAAGCCCTCCGGCGAAATCATCGAGACCCCCATTACCGCCAATTTCCGGGAAGGCCTGTCCGTGTTGCAGTACTTCATCTCCACGCACGGCGCCCGGAAAGGTCTGGCGGATACCGCGCTCAAAACCGCCAACTCCGGGTATCTCACCCGGCGCCTGGTGGACGTGGCCCAGGATGCGGTGATCAACGAACTGGACTGCGGCACCATCGACGGCATCTATGTCAACCCCCTGGTGGAGGGCGGCGAGATCATCGAGCGGGTCAAAGACCGGGTCCTGGGGCGCACCGCGCTGGAAGATATTGTTGACCCCCATACCAACGAGATGCTGGTGGAGGCCAACGAGGAGATCGACGAAGAGGCGGCTGACCGCATCGAGGACGCGGGCATCGAGAAGGTATGGATCAGGTCGGTGCTCACCTGCCAGACCAAGCGGGGGGTGTGCGCCAAGTGCTATGGCCGGGACCTGGCCCACGGGACCCAGGTAAACATCGGCGAGGCCATCGGGATTCTGGCGGCCCAGTCCATCGGCGAGCCCGGCACCCAGCTCACCATGCGTACCTTCCACATCGGCGGCACCGCCAGCCGCCGGGCCGAGCAGAGCCGCCACGTGGCCCGGGTACCCGGAAAGGTGCGGTTCGAGAACGTGCGCTCCGTGGCCGACCGCTTCGGCGTGCTGGTGAACCTGAGCCGCTCCGGCGAGTTGGTCATCGTCAGCGACAAGGGCATCGAACGGGAGCGCTATCCCCTGACCTACGGCGCTCAACTGAAGATCCAGGACGGCGAGGAGGTCATGTCCGGCCAGGTCCTGGCCGAATGGGACCCCTTCACCAACCCCATGCTGACCGAGGTCGGGGGCATCATCAAGTTCGGGGACATCCTGGAAGCCCTGCAGGAGCGGGTGGACCCGGTTACGGGCAAAGCCTCCCGGCTGATCATCGAGGCTCGGGACCCGGATTTGCGGCCCCGCATCTCGGTGAAGGACGAATCCGGGCAAACGGCCCGCATCCCCGGCTCCCCGGCCTACGCCCGCTACTTCATGCCCGTAGGGGCCATCCTCATGGTGACCGAAGGGGACCGGGTCTTCCCCGGTGACGTCATCGCCAAGATCCCCCGGGAAACCATGAAGACCAAGGACATCACCGGCGGTCTGCCCCGGGTGGCCGAGCTCTTCGAGGTGCGCAAGCCCAAGGAAACGGCCATTATCAGCGAAATCAACGGCCTGGTCACTTTCGGACGCCACATCAAGGGCAAGCGCAAGATCTTGGTCACTCCCGAAGTGGGCAAACCCAAGGAATACTTGATCCCCAAGGGCAAGCACGTGGCGGTCCAGGAGGGGGATTATGTGCGGGCCGGCGAGCGCCTCATGGACGGCTCCGCCAATCCCCACGATATCCTGAACATCAGCGGACTCAAGGAGTTGGCCCGCTATCTGGTGGATGAAGTTCAGGAGGTTTACCGCCTCCAGGGCGTCAAGATCAACGACAAACACATCGAGGTCATCGTCCGGCAAATGCTGCGGCGGATCAAGGTGGTGGAATCCGGGGATACCGACCTGCTCATCGGCGAGCAGGTAGAAAAGTGGAACTTCGAGGAGAAAAACGAAGAGGCGCTGGCCCAGGGGAAACGCCCCGCCACCGGCGAACCTTTGCTCCTGGGTATCACCAAGGCCTCCCTGACCACGGATTCCTGGATTTCCGCCGCCTCCTTCCAGGAAACCACCAAGGTGCTGGCCGACGCCGCGGTCCAGGGCAAGGTGGACGCGCTCCGGGGCCTGAAGGAAAACGTCATCATGGGGCGGCTCATCCCCGCGGGAACCGGGCTGCCGCTGTATCGCGACGTGGACATTATGCTGGCCCGGGAAGCGGAGGAGGAACTGGCCGAGGAAGAGGTGCAGCTCCTGGAAGCCCCGGCTCCTGAGGAAATGGAGCTGCCCGAAGGGGAGTTGCCGGCCTCATAAAAACATTGACAGAAACCTAAGAAAAATTTATAAATAAAAATTTTCAGTGGCCCTTTAATTCCGGGCCGGAGAACCTATGCCGACCATCAACCAACTGATTCGCAAGGGCCGGGAACGGCAGAGAAAACGCACCGCCTCACCGGCCCTGCAGAGCTGCCCCCAGAAGCGGGGCGTGTGCGTCCGGGTTTATACCACCACGCCCAAAAAGCCCAATTCGGCTTTGCGCAAGGTGGCCCGGGTGCGCCTCACCAACGGTATTGAGGTGACCACCTATATTCCCGGCGTGGGTCACAACCTCCAGGAGCACTCGGTGGTGCTGATCCGGGGCGGCCGGGTCAAGGACCTGCCCGGCGTGCGCTACCACGTGGTCCGGGGCACCCTGGATGCTTCCGGGGTCCAGGACCGGCGCCGGGGACGCTCGAAATACGGGGCCAAGAAACCTAAGTAAGTTCAAAGTTCAAGGTTCAAAGTTCAAAGTCGAAAAGACGAATTTTGCACCCAGGCCTTGAACTTCAACCTTGAATTAAACGGAGTAGGAAATGCCCAGAAAAGGTGGAGTGGTCAAACGGCCCATTTTACCGGATCTGAAATATAGTGATCCTCTGGTGAGCCGCTTCATCAACGGCCTCATGCGCCGGGGTAAAAAGAGCACGGCTCAGAAAATTTTTTACAATGCCCTGGACATCGTGGGCCAGCGCTCCAAAGGGGAAGACCCGCTCAAGGTCTTTCATCAGGCCATGGACAATGTCAAGCCCCTGATCGAGGTCAAATCCCGACGGGTGGGCGGCGCCACGTACCAGGTGCCGGTGGAAGTCCGCCAGGACCGGCGCATTTCCCTGGCCATTCGCTGGATCATCGGCTTTGCCCAAGGTCGGCCCGACAAGTCCATGGAGGTCAAGCTGGCCGGAGAGCTGCTGGACGCCTCCCAGCATCGGGGCGGCGCTATTAAAAAACGGGAAGACACCCACAAAATGGCCGAGGCCAACAAGGCTTTCGCCCATTATCGCTGGTAGGAATTTTATCGTGCCCAGAATTACGCCCCTCGCGCGCGTCCGCAATATCGGTTTTATGGCGCACATCGACGCCGGCAAAACCACCACCACGGAACGCGTCCTGTTCTACACCGGGGTCACCCACCGGATGGGTGAGGTGCATGACGGCCAGGCCGTCATGGACTGGATGGTGCAGGAACAGGAACGGGGTATCACCATCACCAGCGCCGCCACCACTTGTTTCT
>CAZLRL010000228.1:0-5142 GCA_964561645.1 uncultured Desulfobacterales bacterium | reverse complement strand
CGGGCCGCCCTATAAAAACTACACATCGTGGTCTTCGGATGGCAACCGCAATCAGTCCGTCTCGCCGGGGAGGGTGAGTTCCTCGCCGGGTAAGATGGGGTTCAGCAAAAGGCCGGTCATGACCTTGGGGTAAAAGTAGGTGGATTTCCGGGGCATGATGAGGCCGCTTTCCGCCACCTGGCGCACCTGGTCGATCTTGGTGGGATTGAGGATGAAGGCCAGGCTCACCTCCTTGGCGGCCAAAAGCTGGATAACTTCCTCGACCTGGCTGGAATATTTACAGGTTTCCGGGTCATCCAGGGCCTTGGCGTCCAGGCCCAGGCCCTTGTCGAAGACCAGGTAATTGAGCACGGCCACGTCCAGGTCGGCCAGGGCCGGGTGCATTTCCCGGGCCAGGATCTTGTGTTTGACGCCTTCTTTGAGTTGCAAGCGCCAGGCCTGGAGGCCGAAGCCCATCATGATGAAGACGGTGTCCCCGGCCTGGTCGGTGGCCAGTTGGTCCTGGAGGTAGGCGGCGTAAGCAGCCGCGTCTTGAGCGGCCGGCGGGGCCAGGGGCGTGATGTCGAAGTACCATTCCAGGCGGGTCAGGACCCGGCCTTCATCCAGGTGCCTGAGCCTGGGCCCCCGAAGCAGGCGGTGGGCCATGAGAATGACCAATTCCGGGTCATAGAGGTTGGCCAGGTACATGAGCATGTAGTTGAAGGGCGCCCGGGGCGAGGTCAGGGGGTAGCGCTCCTTCATCCATTTCTGAAAGGCCAGCGCGGTTTCGTAGCGATGATGGCCGTCGGCGATGAAGACTTGCAGGGGCTTGAGGGCGTTATAGACCGCGGCCTGGATGTCAGGGTCGGTGACCGGATAAACCCGCTGCTCCCGGCCCTCCACGTCGGTGAAGGACAGCAGGGGCTGGGAGGGCGCGCCCTGGGCCAAATCGGCCAGAAGGCGGTTTTCCCGGTCCGGGAAAAGCGCATAGATGGGGGAAAAATAGGCCTGGCAATTCTTGAATAATTCCAGACGGTCTTCCTTGATCTTGGAAAAAGTCTGTTCGTGGGGCAGGATGATGCCTTTACTAAAAGGTTCCAGGCGCACCAGCGCGGCCAGCCCCCGGCGGGTGTAGGTGCGGCCGTCGTGCTCGAAGCCGGTCTCCCAGTAATAGTAGGCCGGTTGTTCATCCCGCCGGAAGACCCCCTGGCTTTGCCACTGGCGGTAGCGGGCTGCGGCCCGGGTGTAGCGGTTCTCCAGGGGGTTGTCGCCGGGGCGGGCTTCGGGCAGGATGAGGTGGACCATGTTATGGGGGTGTTGGGCGGCAAAGGCCTCCCGCTCCTCCGGCCGGATCACGTCGTAAGGGGGGGTCACCACCTGGGAAAGATCACCCACCCGGTCAGAGTCAAAATACATCCCCCGAAAAGGGACCACTTGGGCCACCGGCTTGTTCCTCCTAAAAAACAGACGATATTCGGGTTACTTTATCAGCAAAACCGGAAGCGTCAATAGGCAAGGGGGTCATGGGGGTGCTTTCCGGGGCTCAACCCCTTTACGGGCCTAAAAAAAATTATTGACCATGGAAGTCTCACAAGTTATATAAGGTGGACGTAAAAAATTTACGTAATGTTGGGCCCGCGTTGCACACCCCTTTCCCCAAGGGTAAGGGGTATCTTCTGTTTTGGGACCGGACGACGAGACTCCACCCCCCTGGCAGGAGCCCCCGGGTGCTAGGCGGCCCAATTATGACACCCGGGGACCCTTGACGCTTCCCGGGCCTGCGGCCTGTTCAGACAGGCGGTTTAGCGGGCCAGGGACATCCTGGCTGCGCCCAAACCAGGTTGGAGGAGGATGGAGAATTGGAAAACCTGACTTTCGGTTACGGGATGCATCTGACCCTGGACGGGTATGATTGCAGCCCGGAAAAGTTAGCGAATCTGGACAACATCTATGAGTTCCTGGACCGTTGTCCGGACCTGATCAGCATGACCAAGATCATGCCCCCGTACGTGTTCAAGTATCAGGCGCAAGTCCCGGAGGATTCGGGCCTTTCAGGGTTCGTGCTCATCGCCGAGAGTCATATCAGCGTTCACACCTATCCCGAAAAGGGGTATTTGAGTCTGGATATTTTTTCCTGCAAGGATTTTAACCACCATCAAGCCGTGGCTTACGCCACCGAGCTGTTCGGCATCGGCCGCCATGAACTCAACCTGTTGAACCGGGGGGTGGAGTTTCCCCGGGAAGTCAAGCAGGTGGAGAATCTCCTCCGACACGAGCGGCAACGGCTGAGAATCTAGCATGGACGAGGGCGAGAGTCCCCGACCCAGTTTCCTCAAGCGTCTCTGGCAGCGCTGGTTTCGTCGAGAGATCTCCCATCCGGAAGATCTGGAGCGGGAGATTGAAAATATACTAGACGTGTGCCAAGAGAAGGAGCTCCTCAGCCGCCAGGAGCGGGATCTCATTGAGAGCATCATCGAGTTCAAGGACACCCTGGTCCGGGAAGTCATGGTGCCTCGCACTGAAATCTTTGCCGTGGAACGTCACACCGCCCCGGAAGAAATCATTGACCTGGTTCTGGAGTCGGGCCACTCCCGCTTTCCCGTCTATGAAGGCACCATCGACAATATCGTCGGGTTGCTGCTGGCCAAGGATCTGCTGACCTTTCGCCGGTTCCCGGAGGCCGAGCTGGGTCTGGAAGAGGTCATCCGTCCGGCCTATTTCATCCCGGAGAGCAAAAAAATCAGCGATCTCTTGCGGGACCTGGTGGAGCGCCAAACCCAGATCGCCATTGTCATCGACGAATACGGCGGCACCGCCGGCCTGATCACCCTGGAGGATATTATCGAGGAAATTGTCGGGGAGATCTACGACGAGTACGACCGCCTGGAGCCCCGCCTGGTGTCCCAGGAAGACGGTTCCGTGATGGTGGACGCCCGCCTGGACGTGGAGGAGCTCATGGAGCATTTCGACCGCCCCCGACCGGAGGGCAAGTTCGAATCCGTGGGGGGTTTGCTGATTCACCTCCTGGGCCGGGTGCCCCAAGTGAACGATACGGTGGTCATCGACGATCTCGAACTCACGGTCAAGGCCGCAGACGAACGCCGGGCCAAAGAGGTACTGGTGCGCCCCGTGAACTACCAGTAAATTGCGGCGAGGCCGGGTCCCCGGGAAAGCCTCCCTGGGTACCGGGCCCGCGGCAGTTAACTTCAGCTTTCACCACGGAGGTCCATAATGCTCCTGTCCCTTCTGGCCGCCATTGCCTCCGGCTTCCTCCTGGTGGTGGCTTTTCCCAAGTATGACCACAGCTACCTGCTTTTCCTATCCCTTTTGCCGCTGTTCTGGGCCCTCAGGGGCCAAAAACCCCGCACCGCGTTCTGGCTGGGGATCGTCACCGGTTTCACTTTTTACCTGGGCCTGCTCTCCTGGATTCTGTACGTTACCCATGTCTACGGCAAACTGCCCCTGCCGCTGGCCCTGGGAGTGCTGCTGCTGCTGGCCGTTTATCTGTCCCTGTACAAGGGCCTCTGGGCCTGGGGGGTGGCCTGGGCCGACGAGCACGGGGTCAACCTGCTGTGGTTCGCGCCCCTGTGGTGGGTGGTCATGGAGCTGATCCAGGGGTACCCCATCGACAGCTTTCCCTGGGAACTGCTGGGGCACGGCCTCTACCGGCAGCCTCTTTTCCTCCAGGCCGCTGACCTCATCGGCACCTACGGCCTCTCCTTTCTGCTGGTGCTGATCAACGTCGGGGTGTTCCTGCTGTTGGCACCGGCCGCCCGGGGCCAGCAACGCCGGGGGTTTCGCACCCTGGCCGTCCTGATCATCATCCTGGCCGCCTGGATCGGGTACGGCTACTACCGTCAGGGAGTCATGTCCGGGGTCATAGCTGAAAGCCCCAAGCTCCATACCGTGGTGGTCCAGGGAAATATCCAGCAGACGGAAAAATGGGACCCTAAAATCGTGGAGCAGACCATCAAGACCTATGGCCGCCTCACCAGAGAGGTTCTGGCGGAGAAGGCCGCGACCGGGGAGTCGGACCGGACCACCCTGGTAATCTGGCCCGAAACCGCGGCCCCCTTTTTTTTCCAGCGCAATCCGGGCCAGGATACGACGCTGGACACCATGGTCAAAGATATCGCCCGGGAAAATCAGGTTTTCCTGCTGTTCGGGGCCCCGGCCGCGGAAAAGCGACAGGGGAGCGAGGTTTTTTTTAACCGGGCCTACCTCATAAATCCCCAGGGAGAAGTGGTGGACCGCTACGACAAGCACCACCTGGTGCCCTGGGGGGAATACGTGCCCTTCCAACGGCTGTTCTTTTTCATTCAGAAAATGGTGCCCATGATCGGGGATTTTGCCCGGGGGCCGGTGGGGGCCACGGTGCCGCTGCCCCAGGGCAAGGTGGGGGTGCTCATTTGCTATGAGTCCATTTTCGGGTACCTCAGCCGGGCCCAGGTCAACAACGGGGCGCATCTGCTGGTCAATATCACCAACGACGCCTGGTTCGGGACCACCAGCGCCCCCTACCAGCATATGTCCATGGCGGTGCTGCGGACCGTGGAAAACCGGGTGTCCCTGGCCCGGGCCGCCAACACCGGTATTTCGGCGTTCATCGACGGGGAAGGCCGCATCCTCTGGACCTCCCCCCTGGAACAGGAAGCCGCCCAGGCCCTGGACCTGGCCTGGCTGCCGGGGGGCAGTATTTACGCCAGCTTCGGCTATCTCTTTCCCTGGGCCTGCGCAGTTATCGTCATCCTGGTGTTCCTGTTCACCCCGCGGCGTCGGCGGCTGGTGTAGGATGTAGGGGTAATTGATTTTGGGGGAGGGGGCCAGGGCAATTGAAAATCGGGAAAAAGGTGAAAGGGCAAAGAGGCGAAAAGAAAATTCTGACTATGGAGCCTCTTGCAAATATCTCATATCTGTCATTCTGAGGGAGCCGCAGGCGACCGAAGAATCTAGATCCTTCGCTGCGCGCTCAGGATGACAAAAATGACTTTTGCAAGAGCCTCTATGTTCTCAAAGTTTCGCCTTTTCCCCTTTTTGCCTCTTGCCCCTTAAAAACTGAAAGCCCAAACCCCCTCCCCCAACCCCTTAAGAGGGAGCACAGGCTTCCAGCCGGTGGAGCACAGGCAAGATGCCTGTGCTCCCGGTTGTAAAAGAGAACGGTGG
>CAZLRL010000227.1:0-5158 GCA_964561645.1 uncultured Desulfobacterales bacterium | reverse complement strand
GGCGCCTTTCCCCCCGGGATTTCTTCCACCCAGCCCAGGCGGCGCATGACCTCAAAACGGGCCCGGTCCATCAGGGCAAACGCCGCGTCCATGATGCGCAGCTTGGTGGCGGATTCCAGATCATCCAGGCGGAAGCGCAGGGCCCCCCCCAGACCCATGGCCCCCATCACCAGATCGAAAAAGACGTAGAGGTTTTCCTCCCCCGGGGTGGCCAGGTACAGGAGGGTTTCCGGGGCCAGGTCCGCCAGGCGCGTGTCCGGGCCGAACTGGTCCTGAAACCGCTTCAGCCAGGTGCGAAAAGCCTTGTCTGCGGCCAGCTTGCGCCGAAACCTGTCCAGATCGACAACTTCCGCCACGATCCTTTACCCTTGCCGATTGTGCGAGTGGGCTACGCCCCAGAGCGCCTGAAGAATATAGTGAATGCCGGACAGGGCGGTGATCCCGCCGGTGAGCCAGAACAAGGCCAGAAGGAAGGTGGGGGACAGGGGCCAGGTTTGGGCCACCAGCACCATGAGCACCGTGGCCACCTGAGTGGTGGTGCAAAGCTTCCCGGCCAGGCTGGGTTGGACCACTACCGGGAGGTGCACCAGTTTGAAGAGCATCACCCCGAAAACCAGGACCAGGTCCCGGCTGAGGACGATCACCGTCAGCCAGGGGGGGATAATCTGATAAATGCTCAAGGTGATGAAGCTGGAGCCCATGAGCAGCTTATCCGCCAGGGGATCGAGGAAGGTCCCCAGGGGGGTTTTTTGCCGCCAGCGCCGGGCGATGAGGCCGTCGGCCAGATCAGAGAGCCCCGCGCAGATGAAAATCCACAGCGCCGGATGATAACGTTTCTGGATGAGAAGAATGATGAACAGCGGGGTTAAGAGGATGCGCGCCAGGGTAATCAGATTGGGGATGGTCAGGTGCGCCTTGGAGTCCATGGTCGAGGCCATATTAATGTGCTACCTTACCACAAATGCACGTGAAACTAAAGCTCCGGTTGTTGGCGGGTGAAAAGATCCGCCCATCCAGGTTTGCTCAGCGCCGAATGCCGAGTTTCTCTGTTGCATACCACAGACTTGCCATTTTTTCAAAGGGTTAACGCCAGGGGCCCGTAACCTGGCTCTGGAAGAAAGCTATCAGTCATATATCCAGCCGGTTATCTATGCGATACTTCAACCAAAAAATTGAAGGAAAAATAATGCCAGCACCTGATGCAATACTGCAGGCCATTCACGACCGGCGCAGCATCCGACAGTTTGATCAGACGCCGGTTTCCCGCGCTTTGATTATGACCGCTCTGGAAGCCGCTTCCTGGGCCCCTTCGGGACTCAACAACCAGCCCTGGCGTTTCGCGCTTCTCTGGGACCAGGCCTCCCAGGAGGCCCTGGCCGCGCTCACCAGATACTCCCACATCCTGCAATCGGCCTCCGTCCTCATCGCCGTTTTTCTGGATAAAGAGGCTTCCTACGATTACACCAAAGATTGCCAGGCCGTGGGGGCTTGTTTGCAAAACCTGCTTCTGGCCCTCCACGCCCTGGACCTCGGCGCGGTGTGGATCGGGGAGATTCTCAAGAACAAGGAGCGGAGCCTCGAAATCCTGGAACTTCCGGAGCGGCTCGAGCTTATGGCTGTGGTGGCGGTGGGACATCCGGCCCACCGGAACCAGAGCTCACACCGGCGGCCGCTGGCGGAGCTGATTGTGCTGGAAAAATAGGCCTGGCTTGGGGATGCGGGTGCAAGGCCCCCTGAGGTCAGTCCCATGGTCATCCCGATGGGCCAAGGATCATCCAGCGAGGACCCCTTCCTCCGCCAGGTGACTGAGGAGTAAGTGGAAGTAAACCAGGCCGCCAAGGGCAAGTCCTGATTCTTAGGAAAAAAAACTTCAAGGAGCGCTTGAACATCAAGGTAAGATGCTTAAGCTTTATGTCAAGGAGAGCCTTGGGTTACAAGCTGTTGCAAAACCTGGTTTTCTGTCATCCTGAACGAAGTGGAGGATCTAAAACCCCTTGAAAAGACTAGATTCTTCGGTGGCGGCGATACTGCAAAATCTGAAAAGATAGGAGGAGGCACTCATGATGTTGGAATTAAGTGACAAGGAAAAAGACGTATTGAAACATGCCCTGGAAGACTACCTTTCCAACCTCAGGGAGGAGATAGTAAAAACAGAAGCCCATACCTGGAAGCGTGATTTACACGCCGAAGAGGAGGTAATAAAAAAGATTCTCGAGAAATTATCCTGAAATGTCAAAGTGACCTGTTTCTGTGCGGTATCATCCCTTGCCAGCTGACAGAACTTTAGAGGTGCGCCCTGGCTTCCACCGGGATGGGCTCCGGCCCACCCTTTGGGGACCTGGCCCGTATAATTTTGTAGGAGGATGTGATGTCCAAACCGGAAGAGATGTGGCAGTGCCAGATGGCCAACTGCGGCTATACCTATGACCCGGCCCACGGGGACAAAAGGGGCAAGATTCCCGCGGGGATCCAGTTTGAGGATCTCCCCGAAGACTGGAAGTGCCGCTCCTGCGGGGCGACCAAGAAAATGTTCCGGCCCCTGGCGGGTCCAGGTTCGACGGCCGGGTAAGCGAGCCCGGGGGGGTCGGCCAAGGCCCAGTCCCCCGGCTGGCGGGACCGGTCGGCCCAGACCCCCGCCAAGAACCTGACCAAATCTTCGACATGGCTGCCACACCCTCTGCAAATTACCGCGCTCTGGACTACAAGCGCCCTCGCCTGCAAAACACAGCCGGGCGCGGCTGTTGGCCCGCTGGGAAGCATGCCTTTGGGTCACCGCCGCAGGCGGTAGATGGTCTCAAAGGAATTGAACATGTCCAGGTATTTTTCCAGGTAGGCTGACAGCAAAAAATTTTGGCGCACCGTTTCCCGGGCCCTCTCCCCCATCGTGCGGCGGAGATCCGGGTCCTTGATCAACCTTACCATCCTGGCCGCCGCCTCCTTCACCGAGGACACCAGAAAACCGTTGACCCCGTCTTCGATCTGATAGCGGATGCCGCCGACGTTGCCGCCGATGACCGCGGTGCCTTTCCACATGGCCTCCGCCACCGTCAGCCCGAAGCCCTCCCGGATGGATTTTTGCAGCACCACCGCGGCCCGGGTCTGCAAAGCGTTGACCAGCGCGGTGTCCTGCACGCTCAGGATAAGCAGGCGCTCTTCCTGCTGATCCAATAATTTCTGATAGACTTCCGGGCCTTCCGGGTCGTCGGTGGCCACGTTGCCCAGCAGCACCAGGGTGCAGTCCGCTTCCCGGCGGGCCAGCTTGAAGGCCTCAATCACCCCTTCCGGATCTTTCCAGTGATCGAAGCGGGAGACCTGCACCACCAGCGGCAGGTCCGTGGGAATGTCGTAATGATCCAGGCGCTCATCGATTTCCTCGGGGCTCATTTCCCGATTTTTGACGATAAAGGGGTCGATGGCCGGCAAAAAGAACAACTGGGGAGTGTGGAGCTCCTGCTGATATTCCTCCAGACTCAGGACCACGGCGTCATATTTTTCAATGGTGGGCCGCAGATACTGCCACAATTCCGGGTTGGGGTCGGTCAGGTCGATGTGGCAGCGCCAGATCCAGGGGCCCCGCTTTTTATAGTGCTTGATCATGGGCAGCGGCTGGGGATCATGGATGATGACGAAATTGTGGTCGTCCAGGTGATTGCGCACCGCATTTTCGTAAATCACTTCTTCGAAAAACTTGCACTTGCGTTCGGACAGGTTGATGTCCCCGCCCTGAAGCGCGTTGTGCATTTTTTTGGTGATGCTGAAAAAATCGGGCGCTCCCTGGATCACCCGCCAACCGGTTTTGATCCCCACACTGTTCATCAGCAGGGTGAAGGAAGTCAGAATTTCGGCCACGCCGCCGCCGTAATAGGTGGAATTGACGTTGGCCACATGCAGGTACTCCAGGGGCCGGGCTTTCTCGTAGAGGCGCTCCACCGCCTCGGCCCCGATGAACTGCTCATAGTCTTCCAGACGGCTTAATCGGGGAAAATCCATCATGCTTCTCCTGATTCCACGGTTTCCGGATCATTGCTCATACCGGCGTATAATCTTTCCACATCCTCCCGATGGCATAGCTGGGTGCCCGGCGTCATCACCGCGGCTGCGCCCGCGGCCACCCCGAAGCGCACCGCCTCCAGGAGCGGCCGGTGGCGGGCCAGGCTCAGGACTAGGCCGGCCACCATACTGTCGCCCGCGCCCACCTTGCTTTTGATGGGCACGGTGGGGGCGCGCACCCGTTCCACCCGGTCCGGCGAGACCAGGACCGCGCCCGCGGCCCCCAGGGACACCACCACCACCCGGCAGCGGGCCGCGCCGATCAGGTCCTGGGCCACCTCGATGAGATCCGCCTCGTTTTTGATATCCCGGCCGGCCAGAATTCCCAGCTCCCGCATGTTGGGCTTGAGGAGAAACACCCCCTCCGACGCGGCCTGTTTGAGAGGGGTTCCGGACGCATCCAGGACCAGGTGCGACTTGAGCTCCTGAGAGACGCGGGCCACCCGGGCATAGAAGTCATTCGGTACGCCCGGAGGCAGACTGCCGCTGGCCACGATAAAATCCGGCGGTGGGTCCAGATTGCTCAGATTGTCCAGACAGTTCTGCCACTCCTCTTCCTCCAATCGGGGTCCCGGCATGCCGAAACGGAATTGGCGGCCGCTGTTTTCTTCCGAAATAATAACGTTTTCCCGGGTCGAGCCGGTGATGGGCACCGGATGGGCGGCCAGCAGCTCCTGGTCCAAAAGATCCTGCAGCAACTGACCGAAATACCCCCCCTGGGTGTAAAAGGCCAGGGATTCGCCCCCCAGGCGCCGAATTACCCGGGCCACGTTGATACCGCCGCCGCCCGGCTCGTAAAGCGGGTCCCAGCACCGGAGTTTGTGTTCGGACAAAACCTGGTCCACGCTGGCGCTCAAGTCCACGGTGGGATTCATGGTCAGGGTGACGATTTTTTTCATAAGTCCTCTGCGGTCCCGAGACGTCAAGTAGCTCGACGAACCCTTTAATTTCCCCTTTTTCTAAGGGGAGTTAGGGAATTGCTATCCAATAGAAAATTATCAATATTTGCAAAATCATAAACCATGTGTCTTGAGCCTATTTCAAAACCCCATGAGAGCCTCTTGCAAAACTCATCGGAATTGGCCGTCAGGATGAGGTGATGGCAAAG
>CAZLRL010000226.1:0-5169 GCA_964561645.1 uncultured Desulfobacterales bacterium | reverse complement strand
ACCGCGCACGTCAAAGACTTGATTTCCTATCTCCGGGTGGTGGCCAACCCCCGGGACACCCTGAGCTGGAACCGTCTGCTGACGCTGCTCCCCGGGGTGGGCCGCCAGACCGCGGCCAAATTCACCGGCCAGATCAAGCAGGGCTTCACCCTGGAGCAGGCGGTGGCCTCCCTGAACAAACACCGCCAGGGGGCGCTGAAGGACCTGGCCGGGACGCTGGCCGAGATCGGCTCCGAAGCCCAGACGCTGTTGAGCCGTCTCAACCTGGCGTTGGCTCACTACGAGCCCCTGATGAAAAACCGCTTTGACGACTACCCCAAGCGGGCCCGGGACCTGGAGCACCTGCTGACCATCACGGCGCGCTACCGGGAAATCAGGAGTTTTTTGAACGACCTGTCTCTGGACCCGCCGGCCAGCCTGGCGGACATCACGGACCCCACCCACGACTACCTGACCCTGTCCACGGTCCACTCGGCCAAAGGGCTGGAGTGGGACGCGGTGTTCATCATCTGGGCCGCGGAGGGCCGCTTTCCCGGTTTTTATTCCATGGACAACGAGGAGGACGAAGAGGAGGAGCGCCGCCTGATGTACGTGGCCGTCACCCGGGCCAAGCGCCAGCTGGGTATCATTTTCCCCCACCTGGGGTATAATAGAAGCATCGGCATGACCTTCAACAGCCCCTCCCGCTTCATCGACGGCCTCCCCCGCAGTATCCTGGAACCCTGGCGGGTGGAGGTGGAGGAGGGGTGAATGATGGCGGGGGAGTGGGCAGGGGTCTGCGACCCCTGCCCACTCCCCCCCTCCCCCAACCCCTTAGGGGGCTGTGGAAGTCGGGCCAAAGGCCCCGCCTTACACAGCAAGAGCTTAATTTAAAATGGGATAATTGTTTTTATGCGGGAAATCGTAGATCTTATTTGCCTTTTATATCATGAAGCTCGTAATGTTAGACATCCTATAAAAGCCGGAAAAATTTTTAAAGAAACTAAGTATCATAGATTGATTAATCTACCGAGGAATAGAGACCATGCTTGGGAACAAATGGCAAGCGTAAGAGATAGAGCACTTATTTTATTGAAGGTGGATGAGATAATTAATGTCTTTAAAGATGAATATGCTATAAGCCTTGATGAACTTTTGACTCTTTATTACGAGCCATGCTGGAAAGATTCACTATATGGCGGAAATCGATGGGTTCCAATCTGCTCTAAGATCATTGACCTATTAAAATCTATTGAATCAGAAGATTATGTCGATATATCGATGTTATTAAAGAAAATCTATCAAATGGAGCACAATACAGGAACTGTTGAACAAAAGCTTTCAAAACTGAAGGGATTCTGTTCATAATGAAATGGGAGCCCTCATATATTCAGACGCATCGGCGGGGTTTGCTGCAGCCCAAGGTTGACGCGGCCCGGGATATTTTGAATCAGTGCAACCTGTGTCCCCACAACTGCCTGGTGGACCGGCATCATGGGGAACTGGGCATCTGCCGCACCGGGGACCAGCCGGTGGTGTCTTCCTACGGGCCCCATTTCGGCGAAGAGGACCCGCTGGTGGGGCGCAACGGCTCGGGGACCATTTTTTTTGCGCAGTGCAATCTTTTCTGTATTTTCTGTCAGAATTACGAGATCAGCCACGGCGGCGAAGGGGAGGAAATCAGCGCCCGGGACCTGGCCTCTATCATGATTCATTTGCAGCAGCGGGGCTGCCACAATATTAATTTTGTCACCCCCAGCCACCAGGTGGCCCAGATTCTGGAGGCCCTGCCCGTCGCCATCGAGGCCGGTCTGAACGTCCCCCTGGTGTACAATTCCGGGGGCTATGACGCGGTGGAGACCCTGAAGCTCCTGGACGGGGTGGTGGATATCTACATGCCTGATTTCAAGTTCTGGGACCCGGAAGTGGCCGGGAAGCTCTGCGCGGCCCAGGACTACCCGGAACGGGCCCGGGAAGCCTTCCAAGAGATGCACCGCCAGGTGGGGGACCTGGCCCTGGATGACCTGGGCCTAGCCCGCCGGGGTCTGTTGGTACGGCACCTGGTGCTCCCCGACAATTTGGCGGGCACGGCCCAAGTCATGAAATTTCTGGCCGAGGAGCTCTCCCCCAACACCTATGTCAATGTCATGGCCCAGTACCGCCCCTGCGGCCGCGCGTTTGAGCATCCCTCCCTGGGCCGCCTGCCCACCCAGCAGGAACAGCTGGAAGCCCAGGAGGCCGCCCGGCGAGCGGGCTTGAGCCGCCTGGACCGGCGGGAGAAGCTGTTTCGGTGGTTGTAGAGGTTGTAGTGGGGAAGGACCGAGGGAACGCGGTTCCGGCGCCCTCCCCCACATCCCCTCCCAACCCAGTAGTGTCCGGTAGCTTTTTTGCAGTCGATGTAGCCGCGAGGCTAAGCCTGCGGCAGCACAGGTTGAAAACCTGTGCCACCAAGACTTTCCTTCCTATTGAAAGTCTAGCGGAACACAAACAGACTTTTGTGTCCAAAGAACTTCGGTGGGCAGTGCCCACCCTACGCAACCCTTTGAGGTTTTTGGTAGATTCCTTTTGACAAAGAACATTGGGTTACCTTTAGGCAATTTCGTACCGGACACTACTGCCCCAACCCCCTTGAAGAAATTGTGTATGAGGGGTTAAGGAGGAGATAAGAGTTTCGGTACTTGGACCCAATGCTGTGCTATGGTAGGGGCTGGGTCTCCCTGGCCTTGACTGAATTGCCGATTCCATTGGGCGGGGAGACCCCGCCCCTACACGAAAATGACATCGCCTCGCTTAAGTGAACAGCACTGTCTTAGATAAATTGCGCTATTCCTGGTTTCCAAGCCCCCGCTTGGGAACCCACCTGGACACAAAGCTCTGCTGGGCTCCGGATCAGGCGATGTATTGAGGCGGGCGAGACGCCCGCCCTACCAGTTTCGGATGAAAATGTTGGGCCACATAACTCTGAGGAACTGATCACTGATTACTGATCACTAACTACTGATTACTGACTTAATGAGCAATCTCTATGTCATCGGCGACGTGCACGGCTGCCTGGCGCCCCTGCAGCGTCTCCTGGAGAACCTGGGGCCCGACCTCCACCAGGACCGGCTTCTGTTCGTGGGGGATTACATCGACCGGGGCCCGGACTCCCGGGGGGTGGTGGACTACATTTTGGGCCTCAAGGCCAGATATCCCGCCGAGAACATCATCTGCCTCAAGGGCAATCACGAAGTCATGTTCCTGGACTTTTTGGGCGGCAAGGACCGGCAACTTTTCATGTTCAACGGCGGCTTGAGCACCCTGGAAAATTATTGGGGCAAAGATTGGGAGGAGCAGCCCGAGCTGGTGCTCCCCGCGGATCACGCCCGTTTTTATAAGGAATTGCGCCCCTCTTATGAAACCGAGGATTTTATATTCGTCCATGGCGGGGTAAAACCCGGGGTGCCCTGGGACGAGCAGGTGGAGGAAGATTTCTACTGGATCAGGGGCGAGTTTATCGCGTCCACCGAGGACTTCGGCCGCCGGGTGATATTCGGCCACACCCCCTTCAAGCAACCCCTTATTCTGCCGAATAAAATCGGCATCGACACCGGCCTGGTGTACGGCAATTTTCTCACCTGCCTGAAGCTGCCCCAGATGGATTTTTACTTTGTGGGGCATGGCTATGAGCATCATTTCGAACCCTCTTGATCTCCTGCCTCTTCCCTTGACAGCCCGCTTGGTCTCCTGTAGATTCGGTTAGTTGGGCCGGGAGGGTTTCACCTACCCTGGCCCCGTGATAGTCGAGATACCCGGCCCCGGCCCCGGCTGCGGCCCCAAGGAGCATATCGGATGTTGCGTGCCGTCCGTCTCAAATTTCTCTTTCTTTTTTGTCTGGCTGTCCTGTCCGTACTTTTGATCCTGCCTTCCTGGGTGCAGATGCCGTCGTGGTGGACCCAATATGTCAGCCGCGGCCTGAACCTGGGCCTGGACCTGAGGGGAGGCATGCACCTGGTCCTGGAAGTGGACCTGGAGCAGGCGATCCGCAATGAATTGAACCGCACGGCCCGCAGCCTCACCACCATTGCCGACCGGCAGAAAATCGGCCTCAAAGTGGAAGAGGTCACCAAGGGTACTCTCCCGGTGACCCTTCTCAAGGCCAGAGATCAGGATGAATTTTACAAACTCATTAAAGACTATTTTCCCAAGTTGGAAATCCAAGGGCCCAAGCCGCTGAACGGCGGCCAGGCTTATACTCTCACCCTCAAGCCCCAGGAAATTGCGGCTTTCAAAGACGACACCCTGCGCCGCAGCCTGGAAATTCTGCGCAACCGCATCGACCAGTTCGGGGTCACCGAGCCGGTCATTGTGCCCCAGGGCGATGATCAGATCGTGGTGCAGCTGCCGGGGGTTCAGGACCCCACCCGGGCCCGGGGGCTCATCCGGCAGACCGCGCAGCTCGAGTTCAAGCTGGTGGATGACCAAGCCCCGGTCAATCTGCAGGAATTAATCGACCAGGCGGAGAGGGAGGGACGCCTCAAGGACCGCTACGACCGGGCCGAAGTGAACCAGGCCCTGGAGGGGAAAATTCCTCCGGACACCGAGGTTTATTATGAACTGCGCCGGGATCCGGACACGGGCCGGGATACCAAAATACCCCTGCTGCTCAAGAAGAAAGTGCTGCTGACCGGCGACCGGGTGGAAAACGCCAAAGTCCGTCCCGATGTCGGAGAAATTGCGGTTCTGGTGACCTTCAACACCGAGGGGGCCCAGGAGTTCGACCGCATCACCCGGGAGCACGTCAAAGAGCGCCTGGCCATCATCCTGGACAACGTGGTGCGCTCCGCGCCGGTGATCCAGGAGCGCATCTCCCAGGGCGAGGCCCGCATCACCGGGGCCTTTACTCCGGAGGAGGCCGCGGATTTGGCCACCGTGCTGCGGGTGGGCGCGCTGCCGGCCAGCGTCAAGATCGTCCAGGACATCACGGTGGGACCCACCCTGGGTCAGGATTCCATCCGCAAAGGGCTCACCTCCGGCCTTCTGGCCACCATACTGGTGGTGGGCTTTATGATTTTCTACTACCGCTTTTCCGGGCTGGTGGCCGACTACGCCCTGATCCTCAACACCATCATGCTCCTGGGCTGCCTGTCTCTATTCGGCGCCACCCTCACCCTGCCGGGCATCGCGGGCCTGATCCTCACCGTCGGCATG
>CAZLRL010000225.1:0-5255 GCA_964561645.1 uncultured Desulfobacterales bacterium | reverse complement strand
CGCGGCATACAACATCCGGATTAATTTGTCGAGCCTAACAGACGATAAATTCTCGGCAAAAATAAAAAGAGAAACGACCAGGTTGCTCGGTGACATCATGAGCGCGGTTGAAAAGCTGGAGATCATAGTAGAAGAGCGCTTGTCGGTTTAGCTGTGTTGATAGTCAGAGAACCTTAACGGTAGGATCGGAACATGACCGGTTTGGTCGCCAAAAAAGTTGATTCACTCTGGCTTAACGCCCACCTGGCCACCATGCAGGGTCGTTCTTACGGAATTATCAGGGATGGGGCCCTGGCCACCCGCCATGGAAAAATTTACTGGATAGGCCCGAGGAAGGATCTTCCCACAGAAATTAGAAACAACGCCGCACAGATCCACGACGGCGAAGGCCAATGGATAACACCCGGCCTGGTTGATTGTCATACGCATCTCATCTACGCCGGAACGCGGGCACGCGAGTTTGAACTCCGCCTCCAGGGGGCGAGCTATGAACAAATAGCCCTTGAAGGCGGCGGGATTCTCTCCACCGTCATGGCAACGCGAGAAGCCGATGATCATACACTCTTTTCTCAGAGTGCGAAGCGATTGGTCTCGATGCTGGATGAAGGGGTGACCACGCTGGAGATCAAGTCAGGATATGGGCTTGATCTCGAAACGGAAATTCGCCTTCTCCGTGTGGCCAGGAATCTGGGCAAAAAGTTTCCAGTCACGATCATGCCCACCTTTCTTGGAGCTCACGTTCTTCCCCCCGAATATCAGGGAAAAAGCGATGCCTACATTGATTTCCTCTGCGAAGAGGTGATGGCGCAGATCGCCGAGCAGGGGCTGGCCACGGCGGTCGATGCCTTCTGTGAAAGCATCGCCTTCTCTACGTCGCAGGTAGAAAGGATATTCCGGAGCGCGGCTCGCTACGGGCTGCGCGTAAAGCTTCATGCTGAACAACTTTCAAACCAAGGCGGAGCTTCGCTGGCGGCGCGCTACGGCGCTCTTTCTGTTGACCACCTGGAATACTTGTCCGAAGAAGGTGTTAAGGCTATTGCAGAAAGTGGAACAGTTGCCGTTCTATTGCCCGGGGCTTTTTACTTTCTGCGCGAGAAAAAGGTTCCTCCGGTTGACCTTCTGCGCCGGTATGCGGTGCCGATGGCGATTTCATCCGACTGTAACCCCGGAACCAGCCCCGTCACCTCTCCTCTTATGATACTGAATATGGGATGCACCCTCTTTCTTTTGACACCCGAAGAAGCGCTCTGCGGTATGACCATAAACGCAGCCCGAGCCCTGGGTTTGGAGAAACGGATTGGGTCATTGGAAAGCGGGATGGATGCGGATTTCGTTCTGTGGGAGATATCAGAACCGTCAGAGCTCGCCTACAGGATAGGCTACAATCCTTGCCTAAAGGTCGTTAAGCACGGAACCGTAGTGCGATCTCGACCTTGAATTTCGAATCTCAATTGAATGTTCATTGCCGGTAAAGCTTACCCGATTACATAGCCGCATTTCAGAGACCTTCTCTCGATCCCCATCCATTTGTTAGTCCCCGACAAGCAATTTCCGCTCTTGTCAGAATTGTCAAGTGCTTTTTTATTGCGGTGTCCTGACGGGATATTTGACTATGGGGGGACTGGAGTCCCATCTCCGGGTTTTGCTTTTGGGCCGGGAGGAGGGGGACAGGTGCAAGGAGAGCGGGCGGCGGCAGGGCAGCGGGTGGGGATACGATCCTCTTGAATTTACTGGAGCCGGCATGGGGATTTGAACCCCAGACCTGCTGATTACGAATCAGCTGCTCTACCACTGAGCTATGCCGGCTTGCCCGCTTAGATTCTACATCTTCTGCCTGTATTTGCAAGATGGGAGCGGCCGTCAGCGGCGCATTTTGGCGTTAAAACCGAGGGCATTTTATTACTGGCAGCAGCAAAGAGATTAACTTTTCACCCTCACCCTAACCCTCTCCCGGGTCTAAACACCCTCGAGGGAGAGGGAATAAAAGGAAGAGCAAGGTTAATCCATTCTTCGCTCTGAGTAATAAAACCACCGGCCAAGGGAAAATGAGCGCGAACTTAGGGGGGAGGAGTATCCTTACCTTTAATGAGAAAGCCTCCGGGTCAGAGTCAGAGAGGGATTGCCAAAATTCCCTTCGGCTCCAGGTCATAAACTTGGTCCAAGTGAGCAATTTTAATTGGTTTTTCGGAAGCCCGTATGCAAGACACCTTGAGTTGTTCCTGGGTGATTTCCAGATCGAGAGTGTGGCCCAAGTAACGGATCTGCATTTCAAAACAGGACAGTTCCGTGGGCAGGCAGGGATTGAACCTCAAGACGTTGCCCCGTAGTTCAATGCCCGTATAGGCCCGGCTCATTAAGTCCACGGTGCCGGCCATGGCGCCCAGGTGGATGCCTTCGGCGGTGGTGCCGCCCTGAATATCGTAAACATCGGATTTCAAGGCCTCGCTAAAAAACTTCCAGGAACCGGCCCGGTCGGAGCGGGACAGCACCCAGGAATGCACCACCCAGCTTAAAGTGGAGCCATGGGAGGTACGGTTCAGATAATAGTCGATGTTTTTCGGTATGGTTTCGTACTCAAAGGGATAGCCCAGTTGGGCGAAAATTTCCCGCAGTTCGTCGGAAGAAAACAGGTAGAACAGCATCAGGACGTCGGCCTGTTTGGAGGCTTTGTAGCGGTTGACGCTGTCCCCTTCGGCCTCCAGGATGCGATCCAGGCGCTGAATGTTGCCGTATTTTTGCCGGTAATGGTCCCAGTCCAATTCCTGGAGCCGGTCGTAGCCCTCAAACTGGCTGATGATACCGTCATCGTGGAAGACCAACCGCATTTTGCGGCTGATGTCCCGCCACAGGTCTTTTTCCTCCGGATGGATTTGCAGGTTTTCACAGAGTTCGCAGGCCCGGTCCTCGGTCAGGGCCTCGATGGTTTCCAGGGCATGGGTCAAAACCCAGACGGCCATGATATTGGTGTAGGCATTGTTGTTCAAGCCGGGGCTGGAGGCGTCGGGATAAGAGTCATGGTATTCATCCGGACCCATGACCCCGAGGATTTCATAGCGGTCCAGATCTTGGTTGTAGGTGGCCAGGGAGGCCCAGAAACGGGCGATTTCCAGGATGACCTCGGCGCCGTGAAAGGCCAAAAATTCCAGATCCTGGGTGGCCTGGCAATACTGGTAAATGTTGTAGGCTATGGCCGCGTTGACGTGCCGCTGCTGCTGGGAATTATCCGGTATCCAGCGGCCGGACCGGGGGTTGAGGTGGATCTCCTGGCTTTCTTCCCGGCCGTTGCTGCCGCTTTGCCAGGGATACATGGCCCCCCGGTACCCGGCCTGGCGGGCCGCCACCCGGGCCTCATTGAGGCGCCGGTAGCGGTACATGAGCAGGGAGCGGGTGATTTCAGGCAGGCGGAGGTTGAGCAGCGGGAAGATAAAGAGCTCGTCCCAGAGGATATGGCCGCGATAGGCCTCGCCGTGCCAGCCCCGGGGAGGCACGCCCACGTCCAGGTCCATGGTATGGATGGAGGTGGTTTGCAGCAGGTGGAAGATGTGCAGGCGAAGAATTTTTTCCGCCAGCCCGCCTTCGTCCGGGTCCTGGTGCAGGAGCTCCAGGTTAAAACGCCGCCACAGATGCTCCCAGACCCGGGCGTGACTTGCCAGCAATTGGGGAAAGCCTTCGGCCCGGGCCACCAGTTTTTGGGCTTCCAGGCCGCACTCGGAAATGGCTTTATCCCGGGAAGTGTAGAGGGCCACGACTTTTTCCACGGTGACGGCATCCTGGGGCTCGAGGTCGAAAAAGAGGTGCTGGGCCGCATAGCCGGTTTCGGTGACGGTTTGCCGTTCCACCGGCAGGAGTTCCTGGTTACGAAAGGCCCGGGTGCGGGCGGCCAGCGCCAGGCGCAGTTCCGACTGGGTGGTCTGGCTCTTTAAAAAGATGGTGTCTTCGCTGAGGCCCAGGGCTTCCAGGGGGACCAGGTGCTGGCTGTTCAGGTCCTGGTAGCGCTCCACTCCGGCGTTGATCACCCGGCCGTCCAGGGCCGAGCAGACCTCCAGGGTGCCCGACCAATTGAGAGCGGTCAGGGTGACTTCCAGGGCCGCCAGGTGCTGGTTGGCCTTATGGACCAAACGCCGTTCCGCAATTTTCGTCTCCCGGTCCTGATGGTCGCGGAAGTGCACCTGCCGGTACAGGACGCCCGCCTTGAGGTCCAGGATCTGACGGTAAGAGAGGATGTCGCCCTCCTGGACATCGAACCAGGGCCCGCCATCGATCCGGAAAGACAGGGGCAGCCAGTTGGGCAGATTAACCAGGTCTTCGTTTTCGATGACCTGGCCGTCGATGTCGGATTTTACGCGGTTATAGCCGCCGGCCAGATAGGTCCCGGGATAATGGACCCCGTCGGCGCTGGACTCGATGTTGGCTCCGCGGGTGCAGAAGTAACCGTTCCCCAAGGTGCACAGGGCTTCCCGGAGGCCCTCCTCTTCGGGGTCAAAGCCCTGGTATTCCAGGGACCAGGTGTAGTGGAATTCTTCCGTCAAAATATCGGGGGAGATGGAGACCGCTTGTCGATGTCGGCTCTCTGACTGGAAATCCTTGGTCATTTTAGATCCATAGATAATAAAGGGGGTTGTTGTTAAACATAAGCCAGGGTCTGTTCCTGTCAAGCGCGGGTTTAGCAAAAGTTCCGAAGAAGATATTGTCAAAACTACCGCAACCAAAGGCTTGGCGGGGAAAAACTTTTCCACCGGTTGACATTGGCGGGGCTCCCCCTATTTTTAGGTAGGATTCGGATAATTTCACGGTAATTTTCTATGAATCGGCAGCACCGCAAAAAAGATGGGCGCCCGGGGGACAGGCAGGCGAAAAAGCACAGGTTGAAAACCTGTGCCACCAATATTTTCCTTCCTAATAATAATCTGTCAGGGGGGACAAAACACTATTTTTAGGTAAGGTGTTCATAATTTTACAGAAATCCTTAGGAATCGGCAGTGCAGGCGAAACTGACGTCCGGCAGGGTAGGGGATCGGTGGGGAGAAAGGCGCTGGGGGCAATGCATCGCCTGCCAACCGGAAGGGGAGCTGGATGATATATGAGCGACAAGAAATGGTCTGAGCTGCCTGCGGCCCTGGAGAATCTGGAGGAGGTTCAGCGCGCCCTGGCGGGCAAGAAGGCGGCCTTGTTCCTGGACTACGACGGCACCCTTACCCCCATTGTGTCAAAACCCGAGGACGCGGTTCTGGGCCAGGACATGCGGACCGTCCTGC
>CAZLRL010000224.1:0-5297 GCA_964561645.1 uncultured Desulfobacterales bacterium | reverse complement strand
ATTCAGGGAATCAACCCCGTGGTGGCCAAATGGGGCGGGGAAGCTCTGACCGCGCTGACCTCCCAGGCCAAGCCGGAGACCGAGGCCGTGGAAGCGACAGGGGCGCCGGAGACTGAAGACCGGGAAGTCTGTAAGGAAAAAACCCGGTGGGTCGAGGAACTCCGGACCAGGTTGGAGCTGGAACCCGAGACTCCGGAAAGTGTCCTGTGGCAACGGTCAGCGGAGCTGTTCCAGGATCTGGCGCAAGATCTGGGTCTGCCGGCTGAAGCTCCTCTTTCCCAGGTTAAAGGGGAGTTGGAAGCTTTGAAGGCCGGGAACGCCCAGGTGGCGGCCCTGCAGGAGGAGCTGGGGGTCCTGAAGAATCGGCTGACGGAAGAAACCTCAATCCGGGCGGTGGAGGAGGCCATATTCGCCGGGAAGATCAGCCCGGCCCAGAGAGACTGGGCCCTGTCGTATTGTCGTCAGGACCCGGACAATTTCCGAACATACGTGGATCAAGCCCCCCGGGTAGTACCCGTGGGCGAGCGGCTGAACCTGGGGGAGGAGAGACACCGGGAAGATCAGGGTCTAACCCCGGAGGAGCTGGCTATATGCCGGGCCATAAACCTCACCCCGGAAGCATATTCCCAGGCCAAGGTCGAGATGGCCCAGGCCAAGAAACGTGGAGGTGACACACGATGGCAGCTTTAACCAAAGATCGGGCCACGCCATACCGGGATGGAGTCGAGATCGAGTTTCCGGTGGCAGCCAACAACAAAATCTACTCCGGAAGCCTGGTATGTGCCAATACCGACGGCTATGTAGTGGCCGCGGCGGATAGTCCAGGTCTGAAGTTCCTGGGGGTAGCCCTGGAGCAGGTGGATAACACCGGGGGGGCCAATGGGGCTAAACAGGTGCGTCTGAGGCTCTCCGGGGTCTTCGAATTCGACGCCGCCAGCATTACCCAGGCCATGGTGGGAACGAGTATGTATACCGTGGACGATCATACCATCGACGACGGCGGCGGTACCACCTACGACATCAGAGTGGGGATTCTCATGAAGTATGTTTCCCCCACCAAGGGCTGGATCGACATCACCAGATAACGAGGGGAGGAAGAATCGATGATCATCAATGCAGACGCCCTGGCCCGGGTCTATACAGCCTTCAGCGCGGTATTCAACAACGCTTTTCAGGCCACCGAGACCTGGTATGAGCAAGTTGCCATGACGGTGCCGTCCAACACCCGCATCATGGATTACAAGTTTCTGCTGGACTTCCCCACGGTGCGGGAATGGATCGGGGACCGGCAGATCAACCCGCTGGAGCCTCAGAATTATCAGGTGGAAACCAAGGATTGGGAAGCCACCATCGAGATCGAGCGGAACGACGTGGAAGATGAGCAATTGGGGCTCTACAACCCCATCATTGCCGCCATGGCGGAGGAGGCCAAACGGCATCCGGAAAAACTGATGGCGGAACTCCTCAAAAACGGCACCACTTCGTTGTGCTATGACGGCAAGGCCTTTTTTGCCGAAGACCATGTGGTGGGGAATCAGACCGCGTCCAATTACGACCCGGCCGATCCCGCCAGCGAGCCCTGGTTCATCATTGACCGGAGCCGCGCCATCAAGCCCTTCATCTTTCAGTTGCGGCGCGGCGTCCAGCTGGTGCGCATGGACCGGCCGGACGATGAGCACGTGTTCCTGCGCCGGAAGTTCCGTTACGGCGTGGATTACCGGGGTGCGGCGGCCTACGGCTTGTGGCAACTGGCCTTCTGCTCCACTCAGGAGCTCAATCCCACCAATTACGCCGCGGCCCGGTCGGCGATAATGTCCCAGACCAATGCCGAGAAAGTGCCCCTGGGCATCAAACCCAACCTGTTGATCGTGCCGCCGGCCCTGGAGTCCAGGGCTCGGGAGATTCTCCACGCCCAGTTCATCATCGGGGACAGCACGGTGGGCGGTTCCAAGTCTAATATTTGGCAGGGATCGGCGGACCTCCTGGTGCTGCCGGAGTTGGCCTAACCGATAGTTGAGGAGGGGGGCGATCGCCAAGACGCCCCTTACCGAATAAGGAGTTGTTATGTCCTGGTTCGGCGGAATCATCATTAAAACCGACCAAAGTGTACCCGGGGGGTTTGAAGAGCTGACGGTGACGGATCAGTCTTCCTGGTTCCAACGCGGCAAAATCAAACCCTCCAGCGGCGAATATGCCGGCATGTCGGCCAAGGCGGGTTTGATTACTCTTGAAGGCGGGGATATCCGCTTTCGCATGGATGGCTTAGCCCCTCCCACCTCTACCAGCGGGCATTACATGTCCAGCGGCGACACCATGCTGATCATCGGCACGCAGGCCCTGCTGCAGTTACGGGCCATCCGGGTGGGTGAGGAGGACGGGCTGCTGACTGCAACGTACTTCTTCTAAAGCAGGTTATGGGAACAGGAGGAAGGAAAATGCTCACGGGCAAGAAAACATACATCATGGCGGCTGTCATGGCCCTGGGGGTCTTTGCCCGGGGGATGGGATGGCTGGAACAGGAACAGTTCGAGGTCCTCTTGGGTCTGACCGGTTCCATGGGGCTGGCGGCGCTCCGAGCCGGGGTATCCCGAACCGGCGACTAGCATGCAGTACAAAGACCTGGCGGAACATTTGGGCGCGGTAATGGCCCTGCTCGGCATCTTCGCCGGCATCGCGGGCTTCCTGTTCTGGAGAATGCTGGTGCGCATGGAACAGAAGCTGGACGATCTCCATGCCTCCACTTTCCAGTGTCGGGCCGAATTGCCGGAACGGTTTGTGGGGCGGGGAGAGTTCCGGAAAGAAAAAGAGGATCTCTGGGGCGCCGTGAACACTCACTCTCACAGCTCGGAAGGCCGGGTGGTGAGATAAAGCCGAAGGAACCAAAGCGGGAGAATATCATGAAAAAACTGGCTGCTGTTCTCATGGTCCTCTGTCTGTGCGGCTGCGTGACGTCTCCGTCCCAACCGCCGACGGATTGTGAAGACAGCCTGGTGTGGCAAAGCGGCTTTATGCCCGAGGGGCGGGAACTGGTGGAACTGGGGTTTGCGGCCCTCATGACCGCGGAGCCCCGGGTCAAAAACCAGGTGAAGGACGGGGCGGTAAAAGGGTGGCACCTGGTGCAGCAGGGTTCTTTAAAAGGCGCGGTGGGAGAACTGCTGCCCTTGCTGGAAAAAAACCCCCAATACGCACCTCTGGCCCTGTTCGCCCTGCAGCGCCTGGATCTGGAGAAGAGCCTGGACAAGTGTGATCAGGACGTGCTCTTGTCCATGTTTCACAATATTGCGGTCTATGCCGGGGCCAGGGACGAGGATTTTGTCAGCACTGTGGCGGACCTGGCCAACTCCGGGCGCTAAAGGAAAAGAGACATGGCTTATTGCACGGAAAGCGATCTGCTCAGCCTGATTCCCGTAAAGGAGTTGGCCGAGCTGACCACGGACTCGGGTGATACCCCTGACAGCCAGGTGGTGGCCGAGGCCATTGACCGGGCCGACGCGGAGATCGACGCCTACCTGGGGAGTCGGTATGCGCTGCCTCTGTCGCCGGTGCCGGATCAGGTCAAGGGGCTGTCCATGGACATGGCCCTCTACCACCTCTATTCCCGGCGCAGCGTGGCCCCGCCGGTGCGCCGCCAGAAGTACGAGGCGGCCCTGAGCTTCCTGAAGCTCATCGCTGCGGGTGAAGCCATCGTGGAAGGGGGCAGCGAACTGCTGACGGAAAACGCGCAGGTGGGAAGCGAATTTTCAAGCGCCACCCGGATTTTTTCCCGCACCACCCAGGAGAACTGGTAGGCAGCCATGAGCGGCGTTGTCTGGAACAACTTGGAAGATGCGGTGGTGGCGGCCCTCACGGCCGGGCTGGGAGCGGATGTCAGAACCGTGCGCAGCTATCAAGGGGACTGGCGGGCGGACCTCAGACAGGAAACCTGGCGGCTGCCGGCCGCGCTGGTCAGGCTGACCGGGAGCCGCTCGGAGCAGGTGGGGGTCGCTTCCTTCGACCTGACCCTGGATTTCCAGGTTTTGGTGGTGGTCCGGCATCTCCGGGGCGAGGAGGCGGGCCGCCGGGAGGCAGGGGGCGCTTACGACCTCCTGGCCGGGGTCCGGGAGGCCTTGTGGCACCAGGATCTGGGTCTGGAGGTCACCCCTTTGGCCCTGGTCCGGGAAGAGCCGCTGTTGACCGACGGAGAATTTACGGTTTATGCGGCGCATTACCGTACCACTGCGGTTTTGGACCGCTGAGGTGAAAACGAGCGCCCCTGTGGAGGATAAAGCATGCCCAGGTCCATAAGAAATTTTCTGGCTACTCATAATCTTCTGGCCGTATCGGCCAACCAACATGAAACCGCGCTCAACCAGGAGCAGGAGCTGGATACCACCTTCCTGGTGGACCTGAATACCGTCATCAATTACCGGGCCCTCAAGGCGGCTAACCGGGACGAAATCACGGGCAAGGAAGAAGCCGACCGGCTTTATGACCTGGGAGGCACGGTGGCGGGTTCTTTGGCCTTCTCCCGGGCCCAGCCCCAACACTTCGCCTTCCTGCTGGCCTATGCCCTGGGGGAGGTGAGCACCGGATCGGTGGGAACCAGCGGGTATCGCCATGTGATCCGGCCCCGCTCCGGCGAGGTGGACGTGTCCCGGTCCAATCCTTCCTTTACCGCGGCCATGCGTTTCGGGCGCCAGGTGATGAAGCGGCGGTTCGCCTCCTGCTTTGTGGATCAGGTGCGGGTGGAGTTCGCCAAAGACGGCTGGGCCAAGATCACCGGCGGCGTGAAGGGCACGGGCAAGGTGACGGAAAACACCGAGGTGGAAGAGGTCGTCGCGGCGGATAACGTGGACAGCCTCACCCTGGCGGCCAATGGGGTGGAAGGGAGCAGCGCCGCGGAGCGTCTGGCCAACGTCCAGGCGGTCAAGGTGCTGAATCCCGCCACCCAGGCCTGGGATGAGGTCAATTACACCGGGGTATCCGGGGATACGCCAGCAGAGATTACCATCAGCCCTCCTGGCGTCAGCGGTTCCTCTACCTCTTACAGGGTCTACTATGTGCCCCAGGAGAGCGGCTGGATGGATTTCCCTGGCCGGGTAGAGGAGCCACCCCTCAAGGTGAGCCAGCTCACGGTGAACCTGGGGGGGCGCTGGGACGGCAGCAGCTTTGTGGGCGGCCATACCCTGGCCGCGGAACTAAGGCGGATACGCTGGAATTTTCAGAACAATCTGTCCCCGGAGCGCACTCCCGGCGGCAGCGACTGGGCCAACCGGGCTTTTCGCACCGGCCGCGAGCAAAAACTGGTCTTTGACCGG
>CAZLRL010000223.1:0-5331 GCA_964561645.1 uncultured Desulfobacterales bacterium | reverse complement strand
GGCTGAAGCCTGCGGCTACATTTTGCCAGAAGCTCAGGAGTTAAGGGCATAATCGCTTAAGGTAAACCGCTTCGAACAGTTAATGGCGGTGGCGGACCCTGAATTGTTGGTTCTCTTTGAAGATTGGCTGGAGGAGTTGGAAGAGGAAGTGGTTTCCTTTGCCAAAGAAGCCAAATCTCTGGACGCGGAAACGGTGGCGAAAAGGTTCGGGCTGCCTCTTGCAGGAGCGGACTTCCTGCTCTCTAAGCTTAAAAGAGAAGGCAGATTGGCTTAAGGGTTTGGAGATAAGGACTTGTGGGAGGGGACAGGAGCCTTTGGGTTTGGTCCCCTCCCTTGAATTTTAAGATTCGATGCGCATTGAGGTAACCATGCAGCGCAAAGGAACCGCACTCTTGGCTCTGGTGGCCGCAGCCCTGACCTTGGGAGTCCTGTGGTATATGCACCAGCCGATCATCGCCCAAGAGGCCACCTGGGAAGAAGTCCAGGCCGAAGCTCAAAGGGGTGGTTATCGGTTGATAACCACTGAAGAGTTGGCCGCTCTTTACCGCCAGGACCCGGAAAAATTGCTGCTGGTGGACACCAGGCAAGACTGGGAATACCGCACCGGCCATATGAAGGGCGCGGTGAACTTTCTCATGGAGCCCAGCGCCTGGGGTCGGTGACGCTCTCGGGGGGCTTTAAGCAAATTTTTGGGCCCCGACAAGGACCGGCTCATGGTCTTTTACTGAGCGGGTCTGGCCTGAGTCCGCAGTGACTCGGCCGCCCGGGTGGCCGTTCAACTCGGTTACAAAAACGTCTATCGCGATCCCCTGGGGTTCCCGGAATGGCAAAAAGCCGGCTTGCCTGTGGCTGCGGCGCCCATGGGGCTTTGCGAAACCGCGGCGGAAGCCACGACTCCCGGCCCCCTCAGCGGTTGGGCCATACTCTGGACCTTGCTGGGCATTTTTGTGGGCGGCATGGCTCTCAACCTGACTCCTTGTGTCTATCCCTTGCTTCCCATCACTGTTTCTTATTTCGGCGGCAAGAGCGGCCAGGGCCAGGGGCGCCTTTTGGTGCACGGCCTGTTTTATCTCACGGGCCTGGCCCTGACCAACTCCACCCTGGGAGTAGCCGCGGCTCTAACCGGCGGCCTCATGGGGGCCTTGCTGCAAAATCCTTTGGTGTTGATTACGGTGGCGGTCGTTCTGGTGCTCTTAGCGACCAGCCTTTTCGGCTTCTGGGAACTGCGCCTGCCCGGCAGGCTCACCCAGGCCGCGTCCAGGTCCTATGCGGGCTACTTCGGCAGCCTGTTCATGGGGTTGACCCTGGGGGTGGTGGCCGCGCCCTGTATCGGCCCCTTTGTGCTGGGTTTGCTCACCTGGGTGGCCAGCCTGGGGGCACCGTGGCTGGGCTTTCTGGTCTTTTTCACCCTCAGCCTGGGGTTGGGCCTGCCGCTGTTCATCCTGGCCATGTTTTCCGGCAGCCTGGAGAAACTGCCCCGGTCCGGGGAGTGGATGCTCTGGGTACGCGTAACATTAATTGGGGGAACTCTAAGATAAAGACGGCCCCTTCCCCAGGCTTACTCTGGACTGACAGGCGTCCGCCGGTCTTTTCCATCAAGTGCAGGGTAACCTCCAGGCCCAGGTGCGTGCTCTCTGCCCCCCGCTTATCCCCAGGCGCCAGGAGACGGTGTTTCAACTTTTCCACATCCAACCCAGGGCCGTTGTCCTGGACCTCCATCCGGACCCATCCTTCAACTGGAGCTACTTTCACGTGGATTCGGTCACCGAATTTCATGGCGTTACTGAGAATATTTTGCAAGATGACCTCCATCGTGTAGGGTTCGAAGGAGAAGATCAACGGCTCCTGGTCGGCTTCCAGGGGACGGTCATTGATTTTCACCTCGATCTTCTTTTCCTGAAACCGTAACCCCAGCAAATCCTGGATGGTCTGTCTCAGAAAAGGATAGATATCCCGGGCCACCGGATGCAGAGAGTCACTGGTGAGCGCCCTCAGAAACATAAGTTCATCGGACAAGGTTTGGGTAAGCCGTTGGGAGGCATCTTCCAGGATGACGACATTTTGTTCCAAGGATTTGAGGTCCTGGTCGAAGCGGGCGGTCTGTTCGGTTTGGGTCAACTGGTCGCGCAAATCAATCAGTTTCCGCTTGACCCGGCTGGAAAAGCCGTGGATGCCGATAGCCAGGTTTTTATAATGATGCCTTAGGGTGGCAACCCGAAGCTCGAATTCTCGATGCAAGGTCTGGATGCGCCGGCGTTCCTCCTTAAGACGGTGAAAGATAAACCCCAGGAGCCCTCCCAAAATAATTCCCGACAAGGTGATGCCAGGCCATCTTTCGGGCCTGAAAATATATGGCCGTAGGAGGGACTCAGGCTGAAATTCGACACCGAAAAAAACGTAATTAAACATACTTGTTAACAGATATTCCAAGGGCTTACTCACCACAAATTCGAACGATGCCCCCAGCAAAGCCCCGATCAAAATATAAGGCCAGGGACTACTGCGAGAAATTGGAGATTTTATTGGGGTCGGCTCAATGTGCTCATCATTGATAGCCATTTTATGTCCTTTATTATGACCTTGCCCGGCTATGATCCGAGGGGTCCTCATCAATCGATGAGGCCCCGAAGTTAGACGAACCGCAAGAGGAGAGTGACCCAGAGGAACCCGATCAGGTAGGACAGCAGCAAGTCGCTGGGCCAATGCGCTGCCAGGGCCAGGCGCGCCGCAAATCCGAGGAATATTACGGCCCCGCAAATAATAAGCCCGCTTAATCGTAACGGTCCCGAGGTCTTGGCGGCGAACAACACCGCCACGAATCCGACGGTGGAGGCATAAACCAGGGCATGTATGGAAGGGAATGAGTAGCCGGAGAACTGTTGGGCCACCCGAACCAGGTCGGGGGCGGGACGGGGCCGACCCACCAGAGCGCCTAGAAACTGCCCCAGGAGCCACATCCCGATGAAGCTCACCAGGGCGAGCAAAGCGCCCCGTATTTCGGCAATCAGCCAGGAGATGACAATCGTCATTGCCAGTAAGAGCAAAGACCAGGGGGGTTTGCCTGTAGCAGAAATCCACAAGGCCCAGCCGGGAGAAGCAGGTGTTAAGGACTGCACCAACCGGGTGAATGTCACGTCTCCAGGGAAATATGCCCAATAGCTGGCAGCAAACGTGAGAGAAACCACCACGATCAACAAGACGGTCTGCACCTTTTCTCTTATAGTCATGGCGTCTCCCTGAAAAAATCTGGGCCTCCCGAAAGACAGGGAAGCCCTGTGTGGCTTTATCCGCTTTATACTTTCGCAGTGAACTGGGCCAGCTCATAGATGCCGAGGGCCTTCTCCAGGTCGGCCACTTCGTTAACAATCTTTTGAAAACCGTCCTCGCCGAACAGTTCATGTTCCTTGGCCTCGAATTTTTCCCCCAGTTCATCATATTCCTTGGCGGAAACCAGGGAGCGGAAGGCCGGAAACAGCACCGTGTCCTCCCGGGCCGCATGGGGACGGTACATGCGAATGAACCGGCGCAAGGCTTCCCCGAGTTGGCGCCGCTTCCCGGCATCGGCCAGACCGGCAGGCGTGGCGGACTGTAAGACCGAGTCTGTGAGGACCCGTCCGGCCCGATGCTGGTCGTGGAGCACGTCCACCAATGGGACGAGCTTTCCGGCTTGCCGAAAACGAGGGAAGAGCTCATGTTGTTCCAGCTTTTCGTGGTAATCCTCGATGAAGCGCCGTATTATACCAGCCGCAGAAGAGACCACTTGAGGGGGCAGGTCCTTGCCCGTATCGAGCCGCCGCAGTGCCTCCTCATAGACGAGCAACACGCGGTCCAAAACTCCATGTTCCCGCATGAGGTCTTCCACCGGGCCGATCTCTGCCTCTTTCGATTCCATCTTTCCTGTCGCAAGGGCGAGACCACCAGGCCCGACAAGCAAAATGCCGATACCAGCGGCGCCGGCAGCGATAAAATTACGCCGCGTGTGGAGCGTATCTGTCGCCATAATTGCCTCCTTTTGTTGATAAATCACCCTGAGGGTTGCAGACTTCAAGTGGACTTTGATGTTTTTGATGTTGCTGTAAACATAAGGTCCAAAGGATACCTAATCAATGGCCGCCAAAAGTTCCCATATTGCCCGCCTGACTACCGGCTGAATCGCCACCGGCAACCAGGTCTATTTCTAATTGAAGTTGCCTTGCCATTCTTGTCGGAGAGAGGAAGCGGCGCGGTTTTCCCCTGAATTGGTCTTCTCCTTTCCCTTATCTTTATGGGACTCTTGGGGGTTTCCAAACCCGCCCCCCAGGGCCTGGAACAGGGCCACCAAGGCGTCAAAACGGTCAAGTCTGGTCTGCACCAGTTCGTTACGAGAATTGTGCAAGGTCCGGTCCGCGTCCAGGACCCTGATATAGTCGGTCAATCCCTCTCGGTAGCGGAGCACCGAAATACGGTAAGCTTTTTCGGCCTGGGCTACTTCCAGGGTCTTTAGCTTTTCGCGCTGACCCTGGCGCCGGATGGCCTCCAGACTGTCCTCAGCTTCCCGGAAGGCGGTGATGATGACCTGATGGTAGTTGTTTAACAGCTCCTCCTTCCTGGCCTTGGCCCTCTGATAATCCCCCCGGAGCGCTCCTCCCTGAAAAATGGGAGCCAGAGCCCCGGCGCTCAGGGTGTAAAAAGAACTGTCGGGGACAAGGAGATCCTTCAACTGGCGGCTGATGTACCCGCCCTGAGCCGTAAGCAGGATGCTGGGAAACATGGTAGCTTTGGCCCGGCCGATGTCGGCGTTGGCGGCCACCAAGTCGGCCTCGGTTTTTCTTATGTCCGGCCTGCGATCCAAGAGGGCTGAGGGCAGGCCCACTGGAATCTCCGGGGGCATGACCTTCCGGGTGAGAGAGCCGTGGGCCAGGGTAAATTCTCCGGGATTTTGGCCCAAGAGAATAGCCAGGGCATTAAGAGTCTGGCGGCGCTGCTGCTGAATGACCGGCACCGTGGCCTCCACGCTGGCGGTATTGGCCATGGCTTGAGACAGGTCTAAACCTGAGACCATGCCATGGCGGTGCCGTTTAGTGATAACCTCCAGCACCTTTTTTTCCAGGGCCAGGGTTTCTTTGGCTATCTCCACGGCGTCGTCCAGGGCGAGAAGCTGGAAATAGGTGGAGGCCACGCTGGTGGTCAGGACCAGGCTGACGGCCTCCTGGTCATAACGGGAAGCCGCCAGGTTGGCCTTGGCCGTTTCCAAAATCCGGCGGTTTTTCCCCCAGACATCCACTTCATATCCCAGGAGCAGTTGAGCGGTGTACGTGGTGAAACGAGTTTCACCGCCTCCTCCGCCACCGC
>CAZLRL010000222.1:0-5333 GCA_964561645.1 uncultured Desulfobacterales bacterium | reverse complement strand
TTACCATGAAAAACAGTGGCTTAGTCGCGAAGAAAGTTATAAGGTCAAGGTTCAAAGTTCAAAGTTAATGTCGGGCGGGCACTGTTCGCCGATTTCTAAACCGTTAATATAACCATATCGGCCCTTCCCTCCGTGCCCCTGGCTCCACAGGCTGGAAGCCTGTGCTCCCGCTTTGTTGGAGGGGTTTGATTCATCAAGCCCTGAGGGCGCCGCGAAGGGCTCCTTTGGGGAGGGGGTTGGGGAGAGGAGGTAACAATTCCCCCGACCGCCTAACCCCTGCCCGATTGATCACTCTCATAAACCCCGGGTTGACGTTACAGCCATCCGGTCTTAAAGGTTTGGTATAGGTTAACCTTTGCGGGCGAGGGCGAGGTTCTAATTGAAAAATGGTGGGCGGTGCCCACCCTACATTTTCATCGTTTATCGGTGATTCTAAAGTTGCCTGCGGCTCCCTTGGAATAATCTAAGAAAAAACCTCATCTCATTCCTGACGCTCGTGAACGGCATTGAGTTAACCATTTTCATTTACGGTTTTGAAAAGGCCTGATTATGGTTTTGGAAAACGCCACCGGAGCCTACCTGGGGCCGGGTTCCGAGCTCAGTGCCCGGGCCCGGCAGGTGGTGGACAGTCCGAATTTTGATGTCTTCGATGCGCCGGGTCGGCGGTTGCTGTTGGGAAAATGCTCCCGGCTGCCGGACGACGAGGAGCCCGACCAGGGCCGTTATGGCATCGACTTTCATCGGGCCTTGCCCCCGTTTCAGGAGGACTCTGGCTTTACCTGTGACTGGGGCGAGGGGCCCATCCCGGTGAATGCCTTCAGTTATGCCCGGTATTTACCCAAGACCCTCAAGTTTCGGGAATTCACCGCCAATCTGGCTTTTGCCGCCCGCACCTTGGCGGAGTATGAGGCCAAGTCCCGGGTCTACCAGGATTTTTATCACCATCTGTACCAGAACCACGGCGCCACGGTGCTGGCCGCGCCCCATGCCGGGGAGGTACGCCGCCCGCCCGACTCTTACCACCCCTATCCCCAGTCGGAAACCGACGCCTGGACCCACCGGGTGGCGATCCGGTACCTGGACGAGGCGCCGGCCGCGGGCCCGCGGCTCCTCATTTCTTTGCACAGCACCGATTATTTCGGCACTTTGCTGGACCTGGGCGATTTCGGTTTGCCGCAAAACCGGGGGCTACCCGAGGTCATCGACAGGCTCAACCGCCGCTATGCGCCGGACCTGCGCGCCTTGCTGCCCCGATACCGAGAATACCTCCTGCCCTACACCCTGGCCCGCCTGCAGTACATGGAAAAACGCTGGGGCACCCTGGAACCAGAGCCCCTGAAAACCATTTCCACCGCGGTGCGCTTCGAAGTCCTGAGCCTCATGCGGGTGCTGGAACCCTGGCTGCCGCCGGCCCGGACCGTGACCCGGGACTGGCTGACCCGGGGCCTGGAGGCTTTTTTCGTGACGCCGCCCCGGGACCTGATCACCCTGAATCACATCTTTTCCGGACGCAAAACCGCCAAGCTGCTGCAGCTGCAGGAAAATTTAGTGGGGGCCGCTTTTTCTACCGCGGTACAGGTGGAAACCTCCCGCTTTCTGGGCCAATACCATCCGGAGCTGGCCGCGGCCGTGCTGGCCGGCCTGGAAAAGGAATTGCGGCGCGGTTCAGCGAGGTGAGGCGGCCTGGAGAGGGCGGGTGGGAAAACCGCCCCAACAAGGCTTCTCGCAAAGGCGCAGAGGCGCAGAGGCGCAAAGAATAATGGGGCGGGCGAGATGCCCGCCCCATTGAAAGCTGGAAGCTGATGCCAATCAAATCCTTGACCAGTTTGGGCGGCCGTCTCCGGCCCGGAAGCGGCCGGAGACCCGAGAGATTGCGGGCGCGTTATCGTGGTTCCGGCGGGCACGGCGGCCCGCGCCAGCGAATTTTTCAATTTCTGGATTAGCCGGAGATGGAAAGATGCCCAAGGCGGGATGCGCTTCGCTTTCCCGCCCTACGCGCTCTGCGGCAGCCTTAAGAGCGCTCGCCGGTGCCGATGAGGGGCAAAACCTTGTCCACCTGAAAGAAGACCAGAAAGCGGGAGCCTTCCTTTTTCTCCATTTCCGGGGGATAGGACTTGCGGCGCAAGGAATAGAGCAGGTCCGTATCCTGCTCCTCCCGCACCTTGGTGAGGTAGAGACGCTTTCCCTGCCAGCCGGGGCTGTCTTCCTTGAAGAGATAGGCCGCGTGGGAGTTTTCCTGCAGGTTGTGGTGGGTCAGGCGGTGGGGCATGATAAAGGCCACGGTACCGTCCTCCATGACGTGGGGCCGGGCCATCACGGCCTGGTTCACCCGGCCCTGGCCGTCGGCCGTGGCCAGCACGCCGTGGCCTTTGCCGTTGTCGAAGTATTCCTTGAGTTCCTGGGTATTCATAGTTCTCCCTTCGATTGGGGGGATTGGCGGGGCCACCTGGCTCCGGCGGCCCGGCCTCAATTTCAGACCCCCTGCAGTCGCTTTTACCCCGCTATGCGGTTCAGGGCCTGCAAAACCTCTTCGTAGTCCGGTTCGTTGGTCACTTCCTTGACCAGTTGCACGTATTGCACCGTACCTTCCCGGTCAAGGATAAACACGGCCCGGGCCAAAAGGCGCAGTTCTTTGATGAGGACGCCATACGCGGTGCCGAACGCGGCCTGCCGATGGTCCGATAAGGTCTTGAGGTTGGTAACGCCCGCGGCGCCGCACCACCTTTTCTGGGCAAAGGGCAAATCCATGCTGATGGTCACCAGCTTGATGTCGGAGCCCAATCTGGCGGCCTCCTCGTTGAAGCGCCGGGTTTCCATGTCGCACACCGGGGTGTCCAGGGACGGGACCGAGGCGATAATCAAAAACTTCCCCCGGAAAGAGGAAAGCTGCACCGGGTTCAGGTCATTGTCCAGTACTTCCGCGTCGGGGGCCGCATCCCCCACCTTGACCTCGTTACCCACCAGGGTCAGGGGTTTGCCGTGCATGGTGATCATTCCCTGTCGTTCCGTCATGGTTTCCTCCTTGGGGGGAGAATCTCCCGGTTCGTTATCTTAAGGGAAAGGTTGGCATTTTGTGGCGATTGTCAAGGGGTTGTCAGCCGGTTGAGCCCGACCGGATGGGCAGGTGTTGACTCGCAGGTTCGGAAATGGTGGGCAATGACTTCGGACCTTCAGGTTATTGGTAGGAGCTATATTTGCCGCAGAGCGGGCGTCTCGCCCGCTGTTTTTGGAAGCCTCATGGTAGGCGGGCGGGACGCCCGCCCTACGCTTTAATGGTTCTACCAAGTTCCTGAGGGATCATTTGACATTGAAAGTTCGAGATTATCCCCTGGGGTCAAAAACGACGACAACTCCCATCCTGTGAGGTCTTCAGGGCTCGTTGGCAAGCCAGTTTTCATCCGAAAACTATCTCTATTTCCCCCCTTTCCTAAAGGGGGGTCAGGGGGGATTTTGTAATTCATTGAAAATCCACCTAAATCTCTTTTTAAAAAAGGGGGACTTTAAAAAGGATTTTTTAAACACCTCTTTCCGGATGGGGACAAGCTAAGGTCTGTTCCCGCAAAATTTTCTCAACCACTTGCCCAAAAAGGCCGAGAGCATTATGTAAAGGTCAAGGTAGCTGCCGTGATGAAGAAACATTATAGCTTCCTGGTAATGGTGTTGTTTGCTCTGCTGCTGTCCGGTCCCGCGGCGGCCGGAGATATCTTCCAGGAATATAATAAGGTCATCTGGATCGACCAGCCCCGGCAAATCGGCCGGGCTTACGAAAGCGGGAAAAAGCTCCGGGAATTTCCGGTGTTGACCGGCGATGACGAATGCACCACCGACCCCGGTTTTTACCTGATCCGCTGGAAAGTGCCGGATTATTATTCCCGCACCTACGACACCCCCATGCCCTATTCCATGTTTTTCGATCTGCGGCACCGCAAGGCCATCCATGAAGGGGGGGTGCCGCCGCTGCCCGTAAAGCGGGAGCTGGCCACCCACGGCTGCATTCACGTGGAACCGCCGCATATTGAATGGCTCTACGATTGGGCCGAGGAAGGCACCACCGCGGTGGTTATTTCAGGAGAACGGTCGGGGAATTAACTGGCAACGAAAAAACCAGCGGATTTGCGGCCCCCAAGGACCGAAACGTTTTTCACGCCGGCGATTTAAGAGTGCGCACCGAGGTGGGCTCAAAAGAAACCCAGACCTGTTCCCCGGCCCGGATTCTTGTGGAAATAAGGCGAAATCCTGGTAAACAACAGGTTTCAACCGCTTTTTCCCGGGAAAAGAAAAAAGAAGCAGTAATCCCTTCCGGTCCCTTTTTTGCCTGCGGCCCGGTCGGCCCGTGCGACCGAATTGAAAATCCGGCTTGCCGTACAAAGTGGGGACAAGGACCGTTGATCCGGCCTGCTTTTGTTAATAGTATCAGTCAAAGGCAGATTGTCCGGATCACCCTGAGGGTTATCTTTTTGGGTCAAAATCTGGTAAAGTCCCTGACCATAGGTGGCGCTGGTCTCGAGGCCCTGGCTGCAGGCCTCATCACCAGCATCCAGCTCCGGAGGGACCGACCAAACTATAGAGGTGAAATATGGCCCTGACCAAGGAAAAGTTGACCGTCCTTCTCCAGGATCAACTGGACTTGAGCAAGCAGGAGTCACGGCAACTGTTGGATCGGCTGTTCAAGCTCATGAAGGACACCCTGTCCCAGGGGGAGGACCTGCTCATCAGCGGGTTCGGGAAGTTCTCGGTCCGGCAGAAAAAGGCCCGGCGGGGCAGGAATCCGCAAACCAGAGAAAACCTGATCCTGGCGGCGCGCAAGGTGCTGGTGTTCAAGACATCGGGGGTTCTGCGCCAACGGCTCAATAAAAGCTCCAAGTCTACCGGCTGATTTTCCCGTACTGGAACTGGAAATTTAACTCTCTCCAAAAAGCTATAAATTTCAAACTCTTGGAATCAAGACGCGAATTTGGGTAGGCGGAATGAGCAAAATTAGTCGAAATGCTCCTTGTCCTTGTGGCAGCGGGAAGAAATTCAAGAAGTGCTGCCTGCCAAAGCAAGCTGAAACGCCCCCGCCTGTCAAAAGCTATCATGACCACTGCCTGGAATTGGCGGATTCCTTGCGCACCAAGATTTTCCTGTTTATGGAGAAGAACCGGTATGACGACCATCTGGAAAAGACGATTGAGGAATATTGGCCGGACCTGGACCCGGATCTCGACTCGGAAGCAGACAGGCTGGAACTCCTGCAATTAACGGACTGGTATGTCAATGACTATCCCATCCCGGGGCGGGGCCGCCCGGTGATTCAACTCTTCTGGGAAAGCAGGCCCAAACTTTCGCCGCAG
>CAZLRL010000221.1:0-5339 GCA_964561645.1 uncultured Desulfobacterales bacterium | reverse complement strand
ACCATAAACATCTGCGTCGGGGCCCTGGTGGCCAAAATCCGGGGCCTGCCGCACCTCTGGTACCTGCGCGAGTTCGGCTACGAAGACCACGGCTGGCGGTTTCATCTGGGGGAAAAATTTTCTTTGGGGCTCATGGAGCGCCTGGCCACCGTCTGTGCGGCCGTTTCCCGGGCCGTGGCCATGAAATACCAGGCCGCTCTGCCCTCCACCCCGGTCCATTATTTATATCAGCCTATTAACATTGATCTGACTGCTCAGCCCGATATTGTTGATATTGTTATTGATAAATCCGGGTTACAATTAACCTGCATCATGGTGGGCCGGCTCCAGGAAGGCAAGCGCCAGGAAGACGCCATCCGGGCCCTGGCCGAACTCCGGGATCAGGGCCTCACCGTGCAGTTGTGGCTCGTGGGCGGCGGCGATCAGAATTATCGCAATTTCCTGCACACCCTGGTCCGGGAGAACCACCTGGAAACTCAGGTCAGGTTCTGGGGACAGGTGGAAAATGCCCTGCCTTATATCCGGCAAGCCGACGTCCTGCTCCTGTGTTCCCGCTGCGAGGCCTTTGCCCGGGTGGTCATCGAGGCCATGAAGGCCGGCAAACCGGTCATCGGCGCCGCCCGCGGCGGCACCCTGGAGCAGATAACAGATGGATTTAACGGCTTTTTATTCGAGCCGCAAAATTACCGGGACCTGGCCGCCAAAATAAAGTATTGCCATGACCACCCCGAACTGACCCAAAAAATGGGGGCCGATGCCAAAAAATGGGCCCTCCAGACCTTCAACCAGGCTAACTACACCAGGGAACTTGAAAAAATCCTCGAGCAGCTAAAATAGATCTTCCGGGCGGATTTGCCTTTCCAACTGAAATTGTCCCATCTCGCCGCGATCGCTGTCCCGAATTGCTCCCCAATCGTTCTCGATCAGCAACGCCCCCAAGCTGAAACCCCGTTAAGGCGCTGACTGTGAGCCATTCTTGACAAAAACGCCCGGTTGATTTAACATTTTTTGTTTAGTAAATTTAAAATAATCCCCCTCTTTTTTTAACGGGAGGGCTGGAAAGAGCCGGTTTGGGCCACCAGGTTGAGGCGCCCCCATGCTCATAAGTTTCAGATGGACCCTCATTGGCCGGCCCGGTGGCCGGTCTCTTGGGCAGCCCGTGAGATGAAAATTGCCGTCAAATCCAAACAGTGCACAACTGAAAGCCCCGCTGGCCCCAGCAGGCCGCATCTCCTGTCATGGCTTTTCTTCCGGACCGTCTTTATTTTGGTGATTTAATGAAAATTGCTGTTCGCCACGGCCGCCGCGAGTATTGCTTCCGGTGGTTGATGAATTACAATCGTCCTGAACAGGCGTAATAACATATTCGATCCCAGGTAACGGTAAAGTAAAATTCCAAACTTGAGTAACAACTAAATGAGCGTCAACAGTCACTCCGCCAATCTGCAGAATTTATTCAAGCTCTACACCCGTCATTACCAGTTAACCTGGGAAATGATCAAGCGTGATATTACGGACCGCTACGCCGGCCAAATGTTCGGCTCGGCCTGGGCCATCGGGCACCCCCTCTTTCTGATGGCCATTTATACCGTGGTCTTCAGCTTTATTTTTTCCTTGCGCCTGCAAGGCCTCTCCGATTTTTCCCTGGATTACACCACCTACCTTTTAAGCGGCCTCATCCCCTGGATGGCCTTTCAGGAGTCCATGAACCGGGGCACCACCGCCATCCTGGCCAACGCCGACCTGGTGAAACAGGTGGTTTTCCCGCTGGAGATCCTCCCGGTCAAAGGCATTTTCTCCTCGTTCCTGACCCAGATCGTGGGCACCCTGTTCCTGATGACCTACGTGCTGATCAAATTTTCCTTTGTGCCCTGGACTTACAGCCTGTTGCCCCTCCTGTTTTTGTTTCAGCTCATGGCCATGACCGGGGTTTCTTTCATACTGGCCGCGGTGGGCGCCTATTTCCGTGATCTCAAGGACGTGGTCCAGGTTGCTACGATTGCCGGATTATATGTTGTCCCCATTTTTTACCTGCCCGAGTGGCTGCCGAACTGGTGCCAGCCCCTACTCTATCTCAATCCCTTCAGCCACATGGTCTGGTGTTATCAGGACGTCTGTTATTTCGGCCGTTTGGCCCATCCCTGGTCCTGGTTGATATTTTTTTCCTTTAGCTTTCTGACCTTTTACGTCGGTTATCGTATCTTTTACCGGCTGAAAACCATGTTCGGGAATTTCCTTTGAGCCCAGATATCGCCATTCGGTTGGAGGGCTTGTCCAAAGTGTTCCGGATCTATTCCCGGCCTTTGGATTTCCTCAAAGAGATCGTGCTGCGCCGGCCCACCCACCGGGAGCATTGGGCCTTGAAAGACGTCTCCTTCGAGGTCAAGCGGGGGGAGATGATCGGCCTCATAGGCAGGAACGGCTCCGGGAAGAGCACCCTGCTGAAAATCCTCACCGGCGTCCTGGACAAGACGGACGGCGAGGTCATGGTCAAAGGGAAAATTTCTTCCATCCTCGAGTTGGGCGCCGGCTTCCACCCCGACTACACCGGGCGCCAGAACATCTTTATGGGCGGCATGTGTCTGGGCATGTCCCGGCAGGATATCGACAGCAAGCTGGATTGGATCATTGATTTCAGCGAGCTGCAGGAATTCGTCGATCAGCCCATCCGCACCTATTCCACCGGCATGAAGGCCCGCCTGGCCTTTTCCACGGCCATCAGCCTGGACCCCGATGCCTTTTTCATTGACGAAGCCCTGTCAGTCGGAGACGTGAAATTTCAGCGCAAATGTTTTGACATGATCAGCCAACTCCGGGCCGAAGGCAAAACCATCATCCTGGTGTCCCACGATCTGAATACCCTGAGCTCCTTCTGTGACAAGGCCATCCTCCTGGAGGAAGGCCGCGTCCTCAGCTACGACGAACCCCGGGCAGTGGCCAAAGACTATTACCACTTGCTGTACTGTGAAATGGAAAAACCCCCGGACGCGGACACCGCTGGAGCCGCCGCGCCCGAAAACGGCGAGCGGCACGACCTGCGGCGACGGGCCCGGCAGCGGCTGCAGCTATCGGCCGAATCCTCCGAAGCCCCCTATGAACTGCGAGTCGGCGGCCGCAAAGAAGCGGAGGTCATCGACTTCGGCATCCTGGATCAGCACGGGGAGCGGGTCACCCTCCTGCACTCCGGGGAAAGATACAAGTTTTTCATGTACGCCCTGTTCCACGAAGATATCGAGGACCCCACCTTCGGGTTCCTGATCCGCGATCCCAAGGGCACCATCGTCTTCGGCATCGACGCCCGGTCCGCGGACTTCCATATCCGGCCCCACAAAAAAGGGGAAATGCTGGAGGGCATCATCGATGTGACCATGTGGTTGACCAACGGCGAGTACTTTCTCAGCGCCGGCATCGGCAAACGCACCGCCATCAAAATCATCGACCTGCGCCACGACGGCCTGCTGTTCTCGGTGCCCCGCCATCCCCTGCTGCTGCCCAACTCCTTCATCGATCTTCAGCCCGTCCTCTCCTACGAGACTTTTGCCGCTGAAGAACCCTACGAGAAGGAAAGTTACAAGGTGATTTGACCCCGGAACACTGCGTGCTCCGACTAGAGGGACATACATTTTGACCACGGCCGCCCCAAAAACCTCTGCAGGCAAAAAAGAGCCGGAAACCATTCTCCTGGTCAATCCGCCCCATTTTGAAAAACAGAAGGCCGGCGAAGGGGAATACGTGTCCCCCGGTATTGTTCTCATCGGCACGGTGTTAAAGAATGCCGGTTACGAAGTCAAACTGATCGACGGCTCCCTGGACGCCGACTATCAGGATGATTTTTTTGGCATTTTAAAGGACCGGCGGCCGAAGGTAATCGGTTTTTCGGTCATGACTTCCCAAGTGACCCGCGCCTATGAGCTGACCCAGAAGGCCAAGGCCATCGATCCGGATATTAACATCGTCTGGGGCGGGTTTCATCCCACCATATTTCCCGAACAGACCATAGCCGATCCCCATATTGACTATGTTGTGGTCGGCGAAGGAATTAATGTTATTGTTCCCCTGGTGCAATACATCCTGGGAGAACATAAGAATATTGCCGATGTACCCGGGATTTACTACCGGGACAGTAATAACACTATCCGGCACAACGACAAGCCCCCTTTGGCGCAATTAGACCAGATTCCGGACATCGACTGGGATCTGTACGATCAGGCCTGCCTGGAACGGGCCCTGGGAAAAAATCTCTTGCGGGAGCCGGCCCGCGTATTGCCGATTGTCGCGGGCCTGGGGTGCAATTTCAGATGTACGTTTTGCTTCAATGCCATCTTTAAAATTCCCCACCGCCGCATGTCGGCCGAGCGTATTTATGCCAACATGAAAGGCATGAAGGAACAGTATGGCTTAAATGAAATTATTTTTTACGATGAAAATTTTTTTGCGGACCAAGACAGAATTCTCCGCTTGATAGAACTTCTGGAGCAGGAACCCCTTAATTTGAAGTTTTTTTCCACCATGCGGGCCTCAGATGTTAAAAGAAAACATTATCAGGGGGATTTTTTCCAACGCCTGCGCCAAGTAGGGGGCTATAATATCGGCATCGGCGCGGAAAGCGGCAACCAGGGTACCCTGGACAGGCTCAAAAAAGGCATCAAGGTCGCCGATATTATTGCCATGGCCAAGGTGGGCCGGGATAGCGACATAATCATGACTTTTTCTTTTATGGCCGGACTTCCCGGAGAGCAGATCGAGGAGGTCTTCGATACGTTTGATCTCATCCGGAAAATCAAGGCCATTGATTCCCGGCATTTTATCATCGGCCCCCAGATATTTCGCCCCTATCCCGGGTCTAAACTTTTTGATGAGGCCGTGAAAAGAGGCCTGCAAATTCCCGACACCCTCAAAGGGTGGACCGACAATAGAATGATTACTTATCTCACCGTGGTGGACAAAAACTTTTTACCCTGGATCAGTAATATCGACACCTTTGAACGTATCATGAGGAGTTACAATATAGGGTACCTGGCGCGTCTTGATGTTCTGCAACAATACTTTTATTATGAATATATCAAGAACGAACATCTCAGAAAAATATCTGATAGATTTATTGAGTTTGTGGTCAAACTCACCAAGTGGCGCCTGGAAAAGCGCCACATGAAGCACATGATCGAAGCGCCCATATCCAAGTACCTTGAATCAGCCTATTTTTCCTAAAAATTATTATAAAAAGTTGCCGCCAGACAAGTAATTTTTAATGTAGGGGCACGGCTTGCCGTGCCCCAGGCGCAGGCTGAAGCCGGCGGCTGGAAGAATTCGCCCCTGCTCGAGCCCCAGAGGATTCACCC
>CAZLRL010000220.1:1119-5355 GCA_964561645.1 uncultured Desulfobacterales bacterium | reverse complement strand
CCCTCTCATGTTCCAGCAGCCAGCGCTTGCGCGGGAGGCCCGAGCTGAAGCCGCCCAGGCTGCCGTTGGCCGCAATGACCCGGTGGCAGGGGACGATGAGGGGGATGGGATTGGCGCCGCAGGCCTGGCCCACGGCCCGGGAGCCTTTCGGGTTTCCCAGTCGCCGGGCCACTTCCTGATAAGAAACGGTTTCTCCCGGGGGAATTTTCCGCAGCTCCTGCCAGACCCGCAGGTGAAAGGGGGCGCCCCGAAGATCCAGGGGCAGGGCGGCGAAATCCGCCGGTTGCCCCGCAAAATAATCATCCAGGGCCTGGGCCACTTGGTCGTGCCAGGTTTTCAACCTCCCTGGAGGAAGGGCTTGCGTCTTTTCGGTGTACCCGATAACCACTCCGTCCCGGAATTCGCGTTCCCCGGCCATGATAAGCCGCTGCAAGCCTGTGGCCGAGAAACAAAGAAAGACCAAACCCACAGGGGTCTCCATGACCGCCTGGGCGGTTATCGACTCTTGGGGCGGATTTTTTTGAGCTGACATGACTGATCTCGCGCTGGTTTAGGTCCAAAGTCCAAAGTTCAAGGTTCAAGGTTCAAGATTGAAGGTGCGGCCGCCTGGCGGCCAGCACCGCGAACCAGAGGTTTTCGTCCAGGACCGCCAGGGTCTGCAGAGGGGTGGCATCCAGGGCAGTCAGAAAGCGGTCTGCCTGGGTGCCCAGGATGCCGGAAAAGATGTACCATTTCTTGTCGAAAAATTCCGGAATCGCCAGCAGGTCCAGAAGCACATCCAGGTGGATATTGACTATGACCAGGTCTGCATGCAGATAGGCAAAATCGCGGGCATCCCCGTGGATCAAAAAAATTTCCCGTTCCTTGGCATTACGCCGCACGTTGCGGGCCGCGGTATGCACCGCCAGATCGTTGTATTCCACCGCCAGGACCCGCCGGGCCCCCAGCGCCAGACAGGCCAGGGACAGCACCCCGGTGCCGGTGCCCAAATCGAGAACCCGGGCCGGGGTGTCCCGGTCGTAGACCTGTCGCAAGAGGTCGAGACACAGGCGGGTGGTGGGATGATAGCCGGAACCGAAAGCCAGGCCGGGCTCCAGGCGCAGAGTGATGTCCCCCGGTTCGGGCCGGGGCTCTTCCCACCGGGGGCAGAGGTAAAACCCGGCCACCCGGGTGGGCTTGAGAATCTGGCCCGCCTCCCAGTCCGTGTAACTGAGGTCGGTAACCGAAAGAAACCGTCCCTGGGCCGGATCAGCCGCCAGCCAGGCCTTGACTTCCCGTTCCCGGGGGGAAGAGAAAAACAGGTAGGAGCAGGCCCCTTCACGCCAGCAGCCCAGGAAATCCAGTTCCGTCAGTTCGGACGGCGGCTTGACTCGGCCTTCGATTTCATAGACGTAGAGTTTTTCCGGTGGAGGCATCGGTATCTGTCAGGAATTTCGGGAGGCCGTTTTCGATGCAAACGACGAAGGAAACTGTCTCGCCACTTGAATTTTTCACACCTTTTCTGATAACATTACCTGATTCTGGTTAAAAGAGAAAATGCTTATGGAACTCATTGGCAGAGTACACAAATTCGGGGACGACATCAATACCGATGAGATTATCCCGGCCCGCTATCTCAATACCTCCGATCCGGCGGAGTTGGCCCTCCATGTCATGGAGGACGCGGACCCCGAGTTTGTGCACAAGATGCACCATGGAGACTTTATCGTGGGCGGCAAAAATTTCGGCTGCGGCTCTTCCCGGGAGCACGCGCCCATAGCCATCAAGGCCGCCGGGGTCGCCGCGGTCATCGCCGATTCCTTTGCCCGCATCTTTTATCGCAATGCCTTCAACATGGGGCTGGCCATCCTCGAATCACCGGACGCAGCCGCAGAACTCGTGAGCGGCCAGAAAATCAAGGTCAACCTGGACAGCGGGGAAATCGTGGCCCTGGATACCGGCAAGACCTACCAGAGCACGCCCATACCCCCTTTCATGCAGGAACTCCTGGAGGACGGCGGTCTCATGGCCCACCTGAAGAAGAAGCTGGAGGCGACAACCACATGACCCATCGCATCGCAGTTATTCCCGGCGACGGCACCGGTCCGGAAGTAGTGGCCGAGGGCCTCAAGGTCCTGAAGGCCATAGCCGGGCCTGCCAACCTGAAATTTGACTTTGTCAACTACGACCTGGGGGGGGAGCGCTATCTGAAAACCGCTGAAGTGCTGCCGGATTCCGTCCTGGAGGAGCTCCGCGGGTTCAAGGCTATCTATCTCGGCGCCATCGGCCATCCCGGTGTCAAGCCCGGCATTCTGGAGAAAGGCCTGCTGTTGGGAATCCGTTTTGCGTTGGACCAGTATATCAACCTGAGGCCGGTGATCCTCTACCCCGGGGTGGACACCCCCTTGAAAGACAAAGGCCCGGAGGACATCGACTTCGTGGTGGTGCGGGAAAACACCGAAGGTCTGTACGCCGGCGCGGGCGGCTATTTGAAATACGGCACCCCGGACGAAGTGGCTGTCCAGGAATCCATCAACACCCGCAAGGGCGTGGACCGCTGCCTCAAATTCGCCTTTGAATTGGCCCAGAAGCGCAACAAAGGCAAAAAACTCACCCTGGTGGCCAAAACCAACGTCCTCACCTTCGCCTCGGATCTGTGGGAGCGGGCCTTTTTGGCCATGGAGAAGGACTATCCGGAGGTCACCACCGACTACGCCCACGTGGACGCCACCTGCATGTGGATGGTGAAAAATCCGGAATGGTTCGACGTCCTGGTCACGGACAACATGTTCGGCGACATTATTACGGATCTGGGTGCTATGGTCCAGGGCGGCATGGGCGTCGCGGCCGGAGGCAATATCAATCCCGAAGGCGTTTCCATGTTCGAGCCCATCGGCGGCTCGGCTCCCAAATATACCGGTCAGAAGAAGGTAAATCCCCTCGCGGCCATCGCCGCGGCCCAGATGCTGCTGGAATATGTGGGGGAAACTAGGGCCGCCCAGGCCGTGGAACAGGGCATCAAAAAGACCGCCACCATGATGAAGAGCATGGGCGCGGGGCAGATGGGCTATACCACCACCGAGGTGGGGGACCTGGTGGCCCAGCACGCAGTGGAGGCGTTGGGATAGCAGTCAGCAGTTAGTTAGTGTAGAAAGCTGTTGCAAAAATCAAATATAGGGCGGGCCGTGCACGCCGGGAGGCGGCCGCGGACCGCCCTATAAAAACTTTTCCGAGCAATATTTGAGGAGTAAATCAGGCATGAGTCGGTCATTCAAAGTAGCAGTAGCAGGAGCCACCGGCGCAGTAGGCAAACAGATGGTGTCTTGCCTGGAGGAGCGCAATTTCCCCATTGCCGAATTAAGGCCCCTGGCCTCGGAGCGGTCCATCGGCAAAAGCGTCACCTATCGAGACGAAGTAATTCCCGTGGAGGTGCTGACCAAAGACTCCTTCCAGGGTATTGAAATTGCCTTGTTTTCCGCCGGCGGGTCCATCAGCAAGGAGTATGGCCCCATCGCCGCGCAGGCCGGTGCGGTGGTGGTGGACAATTCCAGCGCCTGGCGCCTGGACCCGGACGTCCCCCTGGTGGTGCCCGAAGTCAACCCCCAGGATATCGCCCAGTACACCAAAACGGGAATTATTGCCAACCCCAACTGCTCGACCATCCAGATGGTGGTGGTGCTCAAACCTCTGCACGACGCGGCCCGAATCAAGCGGGTGGTGGTTTCCACCTACCAGGCCGTGTCCGGCACCGGCCAGAAGGCGGTGGAGGAATTGGCCGCCCAGGTGCGGGCTCTTCTGACCAATAAAGAGGTGGTCAGCCAGGTTTATCCGCATCGCATCGCGTTTAATTGCTTTCCTCACATAGACGTTTTTTTGGACAATGGTTACACTAAGGAAGAGATGAAGATGGTGAACGAAACCCGGAAGATCATGGGGGACGACACCATCGCGATCACGGCCACCACCGTGCGGGTGCCGGTGTTCTATGGGCACTCCGAGTCGGTGAACATCGAGACCGAACGCAAGCTCACTCCGGCCGAGGCCCGGGAAATCCTGGGCAAATTTCCCGGCCTCAAGGTGGTGGATGACCCGGGCAAAAATGAATATCCCATGCCCCTGGACGCGGCGGGCCAGGACCTGACCCTGGTGGGCCGTATCCGAGAGGATTTCAGCCTCGAAAACGGCCTCAATCTCTGGGTGGTGTCCGACAACATCCGCAAGGGCGCGGCCACCAACGCGGTGCAGATTGCGGAGATT
>CAZLRL010000220.1:0-1109 GCA_964561645.1 uncultured Desulfobacterales bacterium | reverse complement strand
GAGATTCTTATTAAAGACTATCTCTTATAATAAGAATTACACAATTTCTGTATGGGACGGGTGAAATGATCCTTAATATATACTATGATATTTTAAAAAGCCTAGTTCTCATAAAATTTAATGTTGATTATAAGGAAATTTGCTATGAAAGATTTTAAAATCATAAAATTTTTGGCGGCAATATTCACTCCTGAATTTAATATTACAAATTCTCTTAATATTGCTAATATCGCAAATAATTTATTAAAAGGAAAAATTGATGGTAATTTAGTAGTTCTTCCAATACCTCAAGATGCACCTCCAGATATACCAAGGGTTCAACTGACAGCTAAAGAAGAAGGGTGGCGTTTAGACATTTCACTTGCGAGAACCAATTTATTTTATCATGCTCTCCCCAATCAAGGGGTATCAGAAATCTTAATTGAGGAATTTGCAGAAGTTGCTTCTAACTTTTTTAGTAGTTTTAAAAAATCCTTGGAATTGAGGGTTCAAAGATTGGCCCTAGTTACCGAAAGAGTTTGTCCTCAGGAAAATCCGGCAAATTACATAGTAGAGAAATTTTGTGATCAAAAGTATTTAGCTGAAGGACGTCCATTTAACAATCTCAAAGCCTTTGAGATTCACTCGCTAAAAAAATATATGTTTGAAGATTTTTATTTAAATTCCTGGGTTCGTATAAAATCTCTAATAAGTCAAAAGTTAAAATTAACCGGTGTTCTAGTTATAAATGATTTGAATACATTATCTATGGATGAAGATCCAGGAAAAGCATTTTCTGAAAATGAAATAAGTAAATATTATAATATAACACCTGACCATTTAAATAAAATTCTTTCAAAATATTTTACATAAAAGGAGATAGTTATGATAAATGCAACACAATTTTACGATGAGGATACAGAAGGTATATTGGCTTCAGTTGTAGCAAAAAAGTTAAATGACCATTCTGAAACTGAGCAAACAATTAGCGGGATGGAAAATCTTATACAAAAATATGTTTATGTTCAGACCATTGATCAAAGAGACTGGGAAACAGGTATAGATCAGGTTACCTACACCTCTATAGCTACTTGTTGGGTAAGATACAACAAATTAGATATATACCCATA
>CAZLRL010000219.1:0-5361 GCA_964561645.1 uncultured Desulfobacterales bacterium | reverse complement strand
TTCCTGAATATTTAGTATCATTCCTTATATCGAAAAATCAATGGAAAAAGTTAACATGATGATAACTTTTTGTGTCTCCTTTTGAACTCCTGTATCCAGCTTGCCTTAGGCGAGAAATATATTTCAATCAAATTTATCAGATACTTGGGTTTGCAAGCTCTTCCAAACTTCGGACTGAACCCTCGCTTTCATCTCTCGTAGTGCCCAGACCTTTAATATAAGAAGGCTCAATCGTCGGCTGAGTCAGTCAGTTGGCCAGACTCCGCCCCCTCCTCCCCCTCCTCCGAAGGCAGACTTTTGCCCCGGTAGCGCAGCACCCGTTCCCTGAGGTTCTCCAGCACCACGAACAGCACCGGCACCAGGCCCAGGCTCAGCATGGTGGCCACCAGCATGCCCCCGAAGACCGTGGTGCCCAAGGAATTGCGGCTGGCCGCGCCCGCGCCCGTGGCGATCACCATGGGAATCACCCCCAAAATAAAGGTGAACGCGGTCATGAGCACCGGCCGCAGGCGCACCCGGGCCGCGTCCAGCGCCGCCTCGGCAATACTCAGGCCCGCTTCCCGGCGGCGGCGGGCGAATTCCACGATGAGAATGGAGTTCTTGCTGGCCAGGCCCACCAGCATGACCAGGCCGATCTGGCAATAGACGTCGTTGGCGATGCCCCGGACCCACAGCGCGTTCAGGGCCCCCAGCATGGCCAGGGGCACGGCCAGCATGATCATCAGGGGCATGACCCAGCTTTCGTACTGGGCCGCCAGAAACAGAAAGACGAAGACCAGGGACAGGGCCAAAATGATGGGGGTTTGCCCCCCGGTTTTGAGTTCCTGGTACGCAGTGCCGCTCCAGGCGTAGCCCATGCCTTCCGGCAGCACCGCGGCCGCCAGCCCTTGCATGGTGTCAATCCCTTCCCTGGAACTGTACCCCGGAGCCGCCCGCCCGTTGATCTGGGCCGACCGGAAGAGGTTGAAGTGCGTAATGGCCTGGGGACCCACCTCCCGGCGCAGCTGCACCAACGTGGACAGGGGCACCATCTCCCCGGTCTCCTTGCGGACATACAGTCGGGTGATATCCCGGGGATCGGCCCGCTGGCCCTGTTCGGCCTGGAGGTACACCCGGTAGACCCGGCCGAATTTATTGAAATCATTGACATACAGGGAACCGAGATAGGTTTGCAGGGTATCGAAGACGTCGGTGACCTCGAGCCCCAGGTTCCTGGTTTTGGTCCGGTCGAGGTCCACATAAAGTTGGGGCATGTCCACACTGAAGCTGCTGAACAGGCCCTGGAGCTGCGGCTGTTGGTTGCCCCGGGCGATCAACTCCTGGGCCGCCTCGGCCAGGCTTTCCACCCCTTTGCCCTCCTGGTCCTGGAGCTGAAATTCAAACCCTCCCAGCGAGCCCAAACCCGGAATCGCGGGCGGGATAAAAGCCGCCACGTAGGCCTCCTGGATGCCGGCGAATTTCTCCTGGACCTTGGCCAGGATACCCTCCAGGCTGGTTTCCGCCCCCCGGCGCTCGGACCAGGGCTTCAGCACCACCCAGGCCACGGCCCAATTGGGTGCGCCGGTCCCGGTGATCAGGTTGTAGCCCGCCACGGCCATGACATTCTCAATTCCCGGGGTGTCCCGCAAAATGTTGGAAACCCGGTCCAATACCCGACCGGTGCGCTCCAGGGAAGAGCCTTCCGGCCCCACCTGGGTCACGATGAAATACCCCCGGTCCTCCTGGGGCAAAAAGCTGGTGGGCACCACCACAAACATGACATAGGTGAAAACCAGCAGCAGCAGGAAAACCCCGATCACCCAGACGCGGTGCCTGACCAGGCTCCTGGTCCAGCGGTGGTAGGCAGCCGCGAAGCGGTCGTAGCCCCGGTTGTAAAGCCGGAAAAACCAGCCCCGCGGTTTTTCTCCGGCACGCAGCAACAGGGCGCTCAACGCCGGGCTCAGGGTCAGGGCGTTGATGGTGGAAATGCCCACCGCCGCGGCGATGGTCAGGGCAAACTGGCGGTACAGCTGGCCCGAGGTGCCGGGCAGGAAAGCCACCGGCACAAAAACCGCAAAAAGCACCAGGGTGGTGGCGATAATGGGGCCGATGATCTCCCCCATGGCCTCATACGCCGCCTGTCTGGCCCCCAGGCCTTTTTTTTCCATATAACGGCTGATGTTTTCCACCACCACGATGGCGTCGTCCACCACCAGGCCCACCGCCAGAACCAGGCCGAACAGCGTCAGGGTGTTGATGGAAAAGCCCAGAGTCCGCAGCAGGACGAAGGTGCCCACCAGGGACACCGGGATGGTTATCCCGGGGATCATGGTCACCCGCCAGTCCTGGAGAAAAATAAAGGTCACCAGGAACACCAGGGCCATGGTGAAAAACAGGGTCAGGATAACTTCAGAGATGGACTCTTTGACAAAGCGGGTGGTGTCATAAATGATTTTGTATTCCACGTCCTGGGGGAAATTCCGGGACAAACGCTCCATTTCGGCCCGCACCCGGTCCGCCACTTCCACCGAGTTGGCCCCGGGAAGCTGAAAAATACCCACGGGAATGGTCTGGATACCGTTTAGACGGCCGAAACTATTGTAGCTTTGGGCCCCCAGTTCCACCCGGGCCACGTCCTTGACCCGCAGGATGGAGCCGTCCGCCCGGGTGCGGACGATGATGTCCTCAAACTGGGACACGTCCGCCAGGCGGCCCTGGGTGATGATGGGATACTGAAATTCCTGGCCCGAGGGCGCGGGCGGCTGCCCGATCTGGCCCGCGGGCACCTGGAGATTTTGCCGGCGGACGGCCTGGGCCACCTCCGCCGCGGACAGCCCCACCCCGGCCAGCTTGTCGGGGTCCAACCAGATGCGCATGGAATAATCCCGGGCCCCGAAAATGGTCACATCCCCCACCCCCGGCACCCTCTTGAGCGCGTCTTTGATGCGAATGTCCGCGTAGTTGCTCAGAAAAAGCTGGTCATAGGTACCCTGGGGCGACAGGAGATTCACCACCAGGGTCAGGTTCGGCGAGCGTTTCTGGGTTTTAACCCCGGTGCGCAGCACTTCGGGCGGCAGCTTGGCCTCCGCGATCTGGACGCGGTTTTGCACGTCCAGGGCCGCAATATTCAGGTCATAGCCGGTTTCAAAGGTGACGGTCAGCACCATGCTGCCGTCGTTGCCGCTGGTGGAGGACATGTAAATCATGCCGTCCACCCCGTTTACCTCCTGTTCGATGGGGGTGGTCACGGTCTCCTCGACCACGTCGGCGCTGGCCCCGATATAGTTGGCACTGACCTGGACGGTGGGCGGGGTTATGGGCGGGAACTGGGCCACGGGCAGCAGGAAAATGCAGATGCCGCCCGCCAGGGTAATGACAATGGCAATGACGGAAGCGAAGATGGGCCGGTCGATGAAGAATTTGACGAACATAACCCGCGGCTGTCAGTTCAACAATCCAACCAGATTTTGCATCCGGGCACTGGTGTTGGGGTTTTAAATCCTGGTTAAAAATTTCCGCAGCGAAAATTTTTTTAATGTAGCCGCAAGCTTTAACTTGCTAAAATAGTTATAAAAATTAGCGCAGGCTCAAGCCTGCGGCTACAAGATGACAGAAAAATATGAAAAAACGACTGTAGGGTGCGTCTTACGCACCATTTTTTCTTGCTCATAGAGACTTCAGAGTAAAGGCGTGTAAGACGCGCCCTGCCATATTCAAGTTGTGCTTTGGTTTTATTGACCGGCAGGCGTGCCGGTCGACCCCGGCGAAGCCGCGGCCCCCTTCACCTCCACCTCGATCCCCGGCCTGAGGCGCTGGAGGCCCTCCACCACTATCTGTTCCCCCGGTTTCAGGCCCTCCTCGATGAGCAGCAGCTTGCCGGGATACATGGCCCCGATCTGCACGTAGCGCTGTTCCACCTTGCTTTCGGGCCCCAGCACAAAGACGTAGCTGCCCCGCTGGTCGGTGCCCACCGCCCTTTCCGGCACCAGCAGGGCGTCGGGGTTTTCCCCCAGCAGCAGCCGCACATTGGCATATTGTCCGGGTATGAGAATCTTGTCGGGGTTGGGCACCACGGCCCGCACCGTGATGGTGGCGGTCTTCGGGTCCACCCGGTTGTCGATGAAATCCACTTTCCCCGCCTCGGGATACTCACTGCCCCCGGACAGGGTCAGCCGGACCTGCCGCGGCCCGGGCCGGTTCGGGGCGGATAGGCGCGGCAACAGGCGCTCGCTGGGATTGAAATACACGTAAATCGGGTCCATCTGCACGATGATGGCCAGGAGCGTTTCTTCGTCAGCCCCCACCAGGTTGCCCACGTCCACCAGCCGCCGGCCGATGCGGCCGCTGAGAGGGGCCCGGATGGTGCAGTAGCTCAGGTTGAGCTGGGCCAGTTTCACCGCGGCCAAATCTGCCTTGACCGCGCCTTCCCGCTCCTGGACCGTGGTGCGCCAGTTATCCAGGGTCTCCTCCGGCGCCAGATCCTGCTTGGTGAGGGGAACGTAACGTCTTACCTGGTTGCGGGCGTACGACAGGGCCGCCCGGTCCTTGGCCAACTGCGCCTGGGCCCGCTCCAGTTCCGCTTCGTACTCCCGGGGGTCGATGACAAACAGGAGGTCCCCCCGCTCGACGTCGGCCCCGTCCTCAAAGGCCCGTTTGATCAGGTAGCCTTCCACCCGGGCGCGAATTTCCACTTCCTGAACCGACTTCAAATTGCCCACAAAATCCAGGTACGCGGGCACGCTTTGCTGCCGGACCGGGGCCACGGTCACCTGGGGCAGAAACCGCTGCGGGGCCTGCTGTTCCGCTTCGCAACCACCAAGGCAAAGGAAAAGAACCACTCCCAGAGCCAGAAGCAGGGCCTGCGACGCCCGATAGCCTGTCAACCTGTGGTGCAGCATCGATCCTGTTTTCTTAGAAGGGAAAGTTTCAGTGGTTAGGCAGATACAGGGGCACTTCGGGCTCCTTCTCCCCCACCCCGCGCCTCAACCAAGCCTCCCTATTGTATGCGAAAATGCCGGAGTTTAAAATGATCGGGGATAGATATCTTCGAGATCATTCCAGGCCTGCAGGGGGAAAATGGAGACTCAATCCCATCCTTCCCCAAGGTTTTTCCAAAAATTTCAGGGGTGAACAAGGCTTGCCCCAAGGCTCATTCAGGCGGACCTTGGCGTAGGGCGGGCGTCCCGCCCGCCGATTCTCAAAGCCTCATTGTAAGGCATCCCGTTTCGGTTCAAACATATTATTATTCCGATTATGCCCTTAACTCCTGAGCTTCTGGTAAAATGTAGCCGCGAGGCTAAGCCTGCGCTTGCACAGGCTGGAAAGCCTGTGCCACCAGGCATCTTTAAAGCAACTAAGGAAGAATCTCCAGTCTTAAAATGA
>CAZLRL010000218.1:0-5370 GCA_964561645.1 uncultured Desulfobacterales bacterium | reverse complement strand
ACGGCCCCGGCCGCCGCTTTGGGTTTCGGCCACCACCAGGGTGCACTCGGCCGCGCCCTGGACCCCCAGCTTCTTGGCCTGATCATTGGTGGACACCGTGGTGTCGAAATGGTAGATGGGCCCCCGCAGCTTTTTGGTCCCCAGGCGGTAAAGAATCTCTTTGGCCAGGAGCTTGTCGGGTGCCGCCACCAGGCGGTAGCCCCGGCGGGGCTCCCCCTCGATGCGATAGCCCAGGGACTTCAGGCGGCGCAGGCGCTTCCACACCCCGGCCCGGCTGAGACCCAGCCTGGCTCCGAGGTTTTCCCCCGAGACAAAGCCCTCCGCCTCCCGCAAAAAGTTCAGGAGTTCCAGCAGGCCGGTGTCCGGTCCCGGTGAGGTTTGCACGTCCTATCCTTCCAAAAACTGACTTTTGAGAGAATTGTTGTACACTGCGGCTCCCAGAATACAGCCTACCACGAATCCCACCACCGCAGCCGTGACGGTGGGGGACACCAACAGGGCCAGACACAGGCCGGTGAGGCCGTAGGCCAGGGGGATGCCCACCTGGACCACCCGCTCCTGACAGGCGCCCACCAGGGTCAAAACCAGGATGAGGGCCACCAGTTTGGGCCACCGGCGGTGTCTGGACCAGGTTATTCTACCCATAATTAAAGTCGAGCCTAGTGCTATGTCCCCTGATTGAAATGATTTTCTTCGATTTGTTTTAGGCCCCAAAGAAGACAAATTTCCCCCCTTTTTTAAAGGGGGGTCAGGGGGGATTTGTCATAACTCCTTAAAAATCCCCCTAAATCCCAGTAGTGTCCGGTATGAAAATTGCCTTAAAATAACCTTAAGGTGTTTCTCTGGGAGATTATCACAAATAATCAAAGAATTACGTAGGGTGGGCTTTGCCCACCGAAATTCTTTGGACACAAAAGTCTGTTTATGTTCCGCTAGACTTTTAATATGAAGGAAAGTCTTGGTGGCACAGGTTTTCAACCTGTGCTGGCGCAGGCTTAGCCTCGCGGCTACATTTTTATTGGTCCTGATCGCCTAACGACTGCAAAAAAACTACCGGACACTACTGCCTAAATCCCCCTTTAGAAAAAGGGGACTTTAAAACCTTCTTAGCAGGAAGTGGCCCCAAAATAAATGTCATCCTATTTATGAGACCCAACACCAGTTATAAAAAATCCATACGGTTATGTAGGATGGGCACTGCCCACCATAATTACCCGGCTATTCCTCACAGCCGTCCCCAGAGGCCCAGCCCGAAAATCAGACACATCCCCAGGTGCAGGCCCAGGGTCAAAAAAACCAGCAGCTGCAGGCGGCTCTCCCGATAATACGCCCGCCGTTTGAGCAGTTCCTGATTAACCAGGGCCAAAACGATCAGGGCCCACAGCCAGGATTGGGCGTAGTGCCGGGCGGCCGGAAAATACAGGGCCACCAGCAGGCCCAGGACCACCAGGATGTTGACAATAGTATACAACAAAGCCGCGCCCACCGAACCCAGCCGGGCGGCCAGGGTCGGGGGCTGGGGCTCCGCCTCTTGCCCCGGCATGGGATAACCCAGGACCAGACACACATTGAAGCCCGCCAGGCTCAGGGGCAGCCCGTAGAGCAGAATTTCACTGATAACATATTGAGTTTGCAGGTAATACCCGCTAACCAAGGGCAACAGGCCGAGACAGAGGCCGCCCCAAAATTCCCCCAGGCCGCGGCGGGTCCAGGCCACCGGGGGCGCAAAAATAAAGTACCCGGCCACAATACCCAGGCCCACCAGGGGTAGGGTGAAATCCCCGGTGCGCCAACCCCATTGCAGGACGACGGCCAAGCCGCCGGCCACAATCAGGCCGCCGTAAGCCAGGCGCTCCCAGGTTTCCCGGTCCACCCCCGACCATGAGGGCCAGCGGCCCACCTGGGGGGCATGAGCCTCCCGGGCCGCGTAGCCCGCCAGGAACAGGGCCGCCACGGTCAGGCCTTCCAGCACTAAAACCGGCTGTGCCGCGGGGAAGCCCGAGGCCTCGGCCAGCAGGACCCCCAGGCCGAAGGGAGCCAGAGCGGCCAGCAGTAACAGAAGGGGAATAAGAGGTGCCGCAGGTGCCATATCAAAACCGTCGAACCGGAGGTCTTTTTCTAAGCCGCAAACCCAATGCCACAGGCTCGTGGTATCAAACCCCTGTCACAAATCATTTAACTATACCACAAATCACCGGAATAAGGAGACCTTATCCCGAGGGGCTGGTTTCGGTCTGCCGGGGGCTGGGGTGGCGGATGGTGGAACCTTCCCTTCCCTTCATGGCTGTTTTTCCTTTACAGCCTCTACCCTGGGGCTCTTAAGGATGGGGCGACTAACCCCAGGTTCGGGACCTGGGTAACACTTTTGTGGTCAGGTGGTTACAATAAAGTGTTTCGGCTGGACTTGTACTTATATTTATGGTGAAGGCCAGTTGCGTAGGGTGGGCACTGCCCACCAAAATTTTTTTGGACACAAAAGTCTGTTTATGTTCCGATAGACTTTCAATATGAAGGAAAGTCTTGGTGGCACAGGCTTCCAGCCTGTGCTGGCGCGAGGCTAAAGCCTCGCGGCTACATTTTTATTAGTTCTGATCCCCTAACGACTGCAAGTAACCAACCGGACACTACTGTGTTTCCGCTGGACTTGTACTTATATTTTGGTGAAGCAAGGTTGAATTTCAGTCTGAAGTTACCAGGATATAATTACCGACCCGAGATTTTTATACAGTGTTTTTCACAAGCCTGGGGCTTCTGTAAAAACCGGCAAATTCCGGTGGCGCGGGCCTCCGTGCCCGCCGGTACCATGGGCGGCCAGAGACGGCCGCCCCACCAGTAAGTTATGGTGCACAGAGCCGCCCTCTAACTTTGAACCTTGAACTTTTTTTAAGCCAACCATGACGCCGAAATTTCGCCCTGAGTATAAAAATCCTGACCACCTGCTGGCCCTGGCCCGGCAGTTCTCCCCCCAGGGTCAGGTGGTGGAGGTCCAGGAATACGGCCGCGGCAATGTTAACGACACCTTTCTGGTCACACTGGAAGGCCCGGGAGAGCCGCGTTTCATTTTGCAGCGCCTGAACACGCGGGTGTTTCGTCAGCCGCAACTTGTCCTGAGGAATCTGGGCCTAATAACTGAACATGTGCACCAGCGCCTGAAACGCCGGCCCCTGCCTCCCGGCCGCCGCTTCGAGCTGCCCCGGCTGCTCCGGACCCCGGACGGCCGGGACCACATCCTTGACCCCGAGGGCTCTTTCTGGCGGGCCCTGAGCTTTATCCCCGGCGCCGAAACCTTCGACATCGCCAAGGATGAAACCCACGCCCGGGAAGTGGGCTGGGCCCTGGGCCTGTTTCATGAGCTCCTGAGCGACCTTCCCGCCGGCCGCCTGGCCGACACCCTGCCCGGTTTTCATGTCACCCCGGCCTACCTCGAGCACTACGATGAGGTCCTGGCCCAACACGGCGCCGCCCCCTCCCCCGAGATACATTACTGCCTCAAATTCGTGGAGCAGCGCCGAGCCTGGGCCCCGGTCCTCGAGGAGGCCAAAGCCCGGGGGGAGCTCAGCCTGCGCCCCATGCACGGCGACCCCAAGGTCAACAATGTCATGCTGGACACCGCCACCGGCCGGGCCGTCAGCCTCATCGACCTGGACACCGTCCAGCCCGGCCTGGTCCACTACGACATCGGCGACTGCCTGCGCTCGGCTTGCAACCCCCTGGGAGAAGAAACCGAGGACTGGGAGAGCGTGCGCTTCGAACCCGAACTGGCCCGGGCCATTTTGCAGGGCTATTTTACCCATGCCCGGGATTTCCTCACCGACCACGACCTGGCTTATGTGTTCGACGCCGTCCGCGTCCTTACCTTCGAGCTGGGCTTGAGATTTTTCACCGATCACCTGGCCGGCAATGTCTATTTCAAGGCCGGCCACCCCGACCACAATCTTTTGCGGGCCCTGGTGCAATTCCAGCTCGCCGCCAGCCTTGAAGCCCAGGCCCCCACCATCCAGGCCCTCATTAAGGACCTGGGATGAACTCCGGCTTACCTCGCTTATGCTGACCGTCTCCAAAACCCGCCAGAGAATGTGGCCCGTGGTCATCACGGTGGCCGTCACCCTGGCCGTCTGGCTGCTGAGCAAGTGGTATTACCAGGACTGGTTCGCCAACCCCTACAAATATCCCGCCAAAGCCGCGTCCCTGACCGCCACCATCCTCATGTGCTGGTGCCTCGTCCTCTCCACCCGCTGGCTCTTCCTGGAACGCTTCTTCCGCGGCCTGGACAAAGTCTACCAGGTCCACAAGCGCCTCGGCCGCTGGGCCTTTTACCTGATCCTCTTCCATCCCCTGTTTCTGGCTGTGGACCGCCTGCCCGAGGTCCCGGCCTTCCTCCAGGCCATGTGGTTTTATATTCCGGAGGGCGACCGCTACCTCTGGGGCCAAAACCTGGGCGTGGTTGCGTTTCTGGCTTTTGCCCTGCTCATCACCCTGACCCTCTGGATAAAAATTCGCTATCACCGCTGGAAAAGAACCCACGAGTTCTTCGGCCTGGTGATCCTCCTCGTGGTGGCCCATGTTTTTGTAGTCAACGCCGATGTGGCCCGCTACCCCGTGCTCACGGTGTGGCTTTACGCCTGGCTGGTCCTGGCCCTGATCAGCTTTGTCTACATCCGTTTCCTCTACCGCTACCGGGGTCCCCGCTTTGAATATTACGTTTGGGGCATCGAGCGCCTCGGGGACATCCTGGAGGTGACCTTCGCCCCCCGGGATCAGAAAATGGATTTCCACCCGGGCCAATTCGTCTACCTGGTGGTCCGCCGCCACGGCATCACGCCGGAGCCCCATCCCTACTCCGTCGCCTGCGGCTACAACCTGGAAGCCAACCTCAAGCTGGGCATCAAGCAGGTGGGCGACCACACCCGCACCCTGGCCCGCCTGCAGGTGGGCGACCCGGTCACCCTTTACGGCCCCTACGGCCATTTCAGCGAGCCCTTCCTGCGGGCGGAGATCCGTCGCATCGAGGAGGTGCGACAGGAGGGCGAGTCCGTCGAGATGACGGCGCTCGTGCGCAGCGTGGCCCAGCAGTTCAGCACCCTGGTCTCCGAGAGCCCCAGGCTCTCGGACGAGCTGCAGGTGCTGGTGGCCAATCTCGATCAAGTGCTCGTCGTCTTTGCCGTCCAGAATCCCCCACTCAGTCCCTTTGTGCTGGACCGCTACCTCGTGGCCTGTGAAGCCGCCGAGCTCTCCCCCATCATCGTCGTCAACAAGATCGATCTCCTCCCCTCTGGCTCATCTCCCGACGTGCTGGACCTCTACCGTCGCATCGGCTACAAGTGCGTCTACGCCAGTGCAAAGGGGGGAGAGAACCTCGATACCATCCGG
>CAZLRL010000217.1:0-5375 GCA_964561645.1 uncultured Desulfobacterales bacterium | reverse complement strand
GAGAATACGCACAGGAGAATATGTCAGCCCAGCCTCCGACAAAAACCGTATGGGAGAACGTGCCTCGATTTCCACTATCCCCGAGGTGAAAAAATTTTCCAATTCCTGCCGGGAGCCGCTGCGATCATGCCCACAGATGAGCAACACCTGAATCTGGGGGTTGTAGAGCAGATTGCGGAGCATCTCCCGCAGGCCGTTGCCGTACAGGGTCCCGAAGACCGCGATGGGGCTGGTGGCGGGGTCGAGGTCCACCCCGGCCTCCCGGAAGCGCTCCTTGACGTACTCCGGCTTGGACCACAGGGTCACCACGCCGATGACGCCGTGGGGATTGACGGTCAGGAGCCGGTCGCCGAAATACAGGGCTTCGAATTCCATCTCTTGGGCTTATATAACAAAAACCTGGGGAAATAAAGACCGGAACGAGGGGGCCGAGCCCCGGGACGGAAAACCCTCCGGCCAGGCTGGAAAATTTTTTGCGCATTGTCACCAGTTATGTTAGGAAAAAGAGGAGACTTGGTGATCCCGGTTTCCGCTTCGGCTCCCGAAGAGTGGAGAAACCTTTTGGGTTCACGATTTTTGCCAAGGGAGAAGCAGCCATGATGGCCTTTAAAGAACGGATGTATCTGCGCAGCTTCATTGACATCAGCAAGACCCTGGGCTCCACCCTGGCGGTCAATGAGCTCCTGGATATGATTGTGCGCCAGGTGACCGAGGCCATGAACCTCAAAGGCGCCACCATTCGCATGGTCAACCCCAAGACCAACACCCTGGAGCTGGTGGCCTCAGTGGGCCTCAGTGAGCAGTATCTGGCCAAAGGGCCGGTGGACCTGGACAAGAGCATCGCCGACGCGCTGAGCGGCCGGCCGGTGGCCATTTACGATGTGACCAGCGACCCCCGCCTGCAATATCCCCAGGAGGCCAGGGAGGAGGGTATCGCCTCGATAGTGGCCATCCCCATGGTCCACAAGGGGAAGGTCATCGGGGTCATGCGCCTAGTGACCGGGGAGCCCCGGGAGTTCACCCTGGACGAAGTGGACTTTGCCTGCGCCATTGCCGATTTGGGGGCCCAGGCCATAGCCAACGCCCAGATGTACGAGACCCGCACCCGGGAGCTCAATTTTTTGAAGGGCTTGCAAGAAGTATCCAAGGCCATCAATTCGGCCCTGGACGTCAAAAAGGTCCTGCATCTGCTGGTCAAGACCGCGACCACGGCCCTGGACATCAAGGCCTCGGCCGTGCGTCTCCTGGACGAAAAACGGCAGCAACTCGAGCTGGTGGCCTCCTACGGCCTGAGCGAGCGCTATATCACCAAAGGACCCGTGGGCGCGGACAAGTCCATCTCCGAGGCCATGCTGGGGAAGGCCGTGTCCATGTATGACGTGTCCCAGGACCCCCGGGCCACCTTTCCCCGAGAGTCCGAGGAAGAAGGCATCAAGTCCATCCTGTCGGTGCCCATCGCGCTGAAGGGGGTGGTCAAGGGTGTGCTCCGCATCTATACCAGCGAGCACCGGGATTTCTCCGACGACGAAATTACCTTTATTTCCTCCCTGGCCGAGCAGGCGGCGCTGGCCATGGAAAACGCCCGCATGTTCCAGAAGCTCAAAGGCGAATACGAGGAACTCATGGGTGACCTCTACCGCTTCACCGGCTTTACCAGGGGGCTGTAGGGGAGATAGATGTGAGGGGAGGGACGGGGAGGCGGGGGCTCTTTCGCCCTCCCCTTCTTTTAAGAGTGATCAGTGACCAGTGATCAGTCGTTAGCAGTTAGCATTCAGTAAAAAATTGGCATAGATTGCTGATAACTGATCACTGGTTACCGGTCACTGGGTTAGCAACCCCTGGCCTCCTCCTCCTCCCACCCTTTTTCAACTCACCTTTCTCCGACCAACGGCTGGTAAAGGCACGTTCGGCCAGGTGGCGGGCCAGGTCCAGCCAGTTCTTGAGGGTGGTGTACAGGTACCCCTGCGTAAGCCAGCGGCGTCCGGAGCTGGACACCGGCGGGGTGAGAAGGTGCAGGCGGGCGTGTTTTCTGAGGCGCAGCACCAGGTCCAGGTCCTCGGGGCGGCGGTGGGCAAAGCCGCCCAGGGACAGAAACAGGGGGCGCCTGACCATCAGCACCTGGTCGCCATAGGGCAGCCCCAGAGTGCGGGCCCGGCGGTTGGCCCCCCAGGCGATAAGCCGCAGGGCCGGCGCGGGCGGCCGCAGGGCCAGTTCAAAGGCCCCGGCGGCAAAGGCGGGGTCTTGGATGGCGCGGCGCAGGGACCGCAGGTGTTCCGTCCTGAAATGGGTGTCCGCGTGCACAAAGACCAGCCATTCTCCGGATGAGGCCAGGGCCCCGGCGTTCATCTGGCAGCCGCGGCCACGGGGGGCCGCCAGATTTTTTATCCCGGGAAAGTCGGCCGCCACCGCCAGGGTGTGGTCGGTGCTGCCGCCGTCCACCAGAATAATCTCCAGGTCCGGGGCGCGGGGCAGGTGGGCCAGGGTCTCTCTTAAGGTGGTCCCTTCATTGAGCACGGGAATGATGATGGAGATGGCGGGAGCAGTCATCGGTGTCCGCTTGAGGATCTCGACGGTCAACAGCCTGGCCCCTCGGGAGAACAGGCACCTGCCTGTTCCTGCACAGGCGAGACGCCTGTGGTCCCGCTTTATTGGGTGTGAAGGTCAAGAAAGACGGCTGGGAGAGAACTGCCAAAATTAATTTCTCAATGAAATGAAATCAGCTATTTTATGAACAAATATATAAAACAAACAAGACAAACAAGGAACACAAGAGGTCTAATAAAAAATCTCGTAACCCAAAAAGCTGCCAAGGCCTGAATCGGCGACCGCTCTGAAAGCATGAAAAGCATTGCCACGCCTTGCCGATGAGACAATTATAGGGCCAGCCAGGCACGCCAGGTAGGGGGGCCAGGGTGGTCCCATAAAAAGATTGTCAAAGCATGCCCAGTTCTCCACCATTTCAGCTTTCGGGACAGGCGGTCCTGATCATTTTTGCCAAGGAGCCGACGCCGGGCAGGGTCAAAACCCGCCTCAGCCCTCCCCTGTCGCCCGAGGCCGCGGCCCGGCTGTATGGCCGCTTCCTGGAAGACGTGCTGGAAGAAATGGCCCGGGTGCCTCACGTCTCCGTGGCGCTGGCTTACACTCCCGAGGAGGGCCGGGTTTTTTTCCACGATCTGGCTGCACCCGGCACTCATTTAGTGGCCCAGAAGGGCAAGGACCTGGGGGAACGTCTGCAGCAGGCGTTTACCTGGGGATTCGGCCAGGGAGCGGCCACGGTCCTGATCCGCAACAGCGACAGTCCGGATCTGCCGGGCTGGCTGGTGCTGGAGGCTAAGGAAGTGTTGGAGCGCGGCCGGGCCCGGGTGGTCCTGGGGCCCTGCCCGGATGGCGGCTATTACCTGGTAGGGCTGACGGCCCCGCAGCCCCGGCTTTTTGAGGGCATCAACTGGTCCGGTCCCACGGTGCTGGCCGAAACCCGGGACCGGGCCCGGGACCTGGGGCTGGCGGTGCACCAGCTGCCCCCCTGGCTGGATATAGATACTTCGGCCGATTTGCAGACCTTCGTCGCCTCGCCGAAAAGCCGCCCCGCGCCCGGCTGGCGCAGTTATGAGCTGGCCCGGGAACTGTTGGCCACACTTTAAGGGCTTCCAGCCACAGGAAAAAAACGTGCTGTGAGCCTCGGTATCAATCAAATCGTCAAATTTAGAGCCTCGGGCGTGATGGGTTTAACGCAGCCGGGGCATCGGTGCCACCCATTAAATTTGCCGTTACCAAATGTTTCCTAGGCAGCCAATTCTGGTGGGGAGGCCTCTCCGGCCGCCCGTTATCCCGGCGGGCACGGAGGCCCGCCCCACCGAAAGCTTGCAGCTTTTTGAGAGAGCCCAAGACTCAAGGGCAACTGTCTGGAAAAGTCTTTTTATGTAGGGCAGGCAGTGCCCGTCAAAATCCACCTAATACCGGTAAGACGGGCTTCCAGCCCGTCCCGGCACGGGCAGGATGCCTGTGCTACCGCTAACTTGGCTGGTATAGGTCTATGTGAAAAAAAGCACCCGAACATGCACCCCGCCCAGGTGAGGACACCTGGGCCACCATAGTAGTGTCGGGTAAGGTTTTTGCATCTGAATCTGAACCGAATGCCAGAATCGGAGGAGATAAAAATGTAGCCGCAGGCTTTAGCCTGCGCCAGCACAGGCTGGAAGCCTGTGCCACCAAGACTTTTCTTCCCATGAAGGTCTGTCGGAGACAGATAGGTTTTCAGGTCTCCAACATTTCGGTGGGCAGAGCCCACCCTACGTAAGTCTTTGATTATTTTTATAATCCTATAGAAGAACACCCAAAGCTACATTGAGTCAATTTGTCTACCGGACACTTTCCGGTGGGTGTGAAAACGTGCGGCAGGCCCAAGGGATCAATGATCGCGAAATACTAAAAATCTGGTAAGATAAAAGAACTTCAGGCCTCAAAGGCGCCGGGCCTGGTTAAAATACCTTAGGGGAAGTCAATGAAGGTGGAAGGGCCTAAAATCCTTGCAGTTGTCGGGATAATTTTTCTGATGGCCGTAATGCTTTCTGCTTGTGTCAGCACGGGAATGATAGCCGGGACAGTCGCCGCCGATGCCGCAGTAAACGCCGTGAAGAAAAAACTGGCCGAAGGCGAGAGAGTGACGGATTTGGGGAAGGGGAAATACCTGATTACCGTCAAGGCGCCGGCCATGAGTCTGGGGGACCGATTCAAGGCCATCGCGGATGAAACCGCGCGCCAAAACGGGTATACCACCTATGACATCACCAGTACTTCCGTCAGCCAGGGATCGGATTCCGGGTCGGATTTGTCGCTCTTGACCGGCATCATTGTCTGCCGTCGCGACGAGCCCCAGCCCGAATCCCCGCCTTCTGCCCCTTCCTCCGTTGGACCCAAGACAGAATCGCCTTCTTCCCCCTCCGCAGTTGAGCCTAAGCCTGAATCCCCATTTTCCACCCCAACCGCAGTTGAACCCCAGCCCGAATCCCAGTCCTCCCCCCCATCCTCTCCCGAAGCCCCTAGCCCTGCCCCAGACGCCGCAAAGTAACCCAGCGGGGCTCGGCCTGGGCCAAACGGTCCTGGAGCTCTTTCACCTGCTCTTGCAAGCGGGCCACTTCTTCCCGGAGAGCCTGGTTTTCCGCGTCCGGGGCGGCCTGGGCCCGGGGGCCCTCTGGTGGTGTGGGCTTGAGAGGCGCCTGGGCCTGGGGGGGCCGGGTGACCAGATCCGGGACCACCGTGTCCAAGTGGCTTTCCGGCATCAGGGCGTCCAGGGGATTGTTTCCAATGGTGGGGCGCTTGGCCATGTTATTCCCTCCCTTCCTGGCGGATCATCTCCCGGGCCAGGGCCCGGTAAT
>CAZLRL010000216.1:0-5403 GCA_964561645.1 uncultured Desulfobacterales bacterium | reverse complement strand
ATCTAGATCCTTCGCTTCGCTCAGGATGACAAAAATGACTTTTGCAAGAGCCTCTTATATTTTGCGGCAAATGGCCAGAATGCCCAACTGCCTGACCTCCAGGGCATCCTGGAGGGGTAGTCCGGCCTCTTGCAGCGCGGCCCGCAAATCCCGGCTGTAAAACCGGTCTTCCTCCGGATGGGTCACCAGTCGCCGGGCCACGGGGTTCAAATAAAACCGGGGGTAAAATTCCTCCAGAAAGTAAATCCCGCCCGGCTTGAGCACCCGGGCGATTTCCGCCATGCCGCCCCGCCAATCCGGCAGGTGATGCAACACCCCGAAGCCGAAGACCGCGTCGGCCCACCCGTCCCGGTGGGGCAGGTGCATGACGTCCCCCACGTACAGGTTGATCTGCTTTCTTTGCGCCTCGGTCAGGTAGCGCCCGGCCTCGGAAATCATCTCCACATCCAGGTCCATGGCATGGACGGCCTGGGGCAGAAACTCCTTCAGCAACAGGCAGGCCCCGGCCCCGCGGCCGCAGCCGATTTCCAAAAAAGTTCCCCCCGCGGGCAAACGCACCTTGCTCCTGATCCAGCGCAGGATGATCTTGTCCTGGATCAGGAGGCGAATGGGGCTGTTAACAATCAATTGTTCGAGGCGGTTGGCTTTCATGTACTTTCCCGACCCTTTTATTGCCCAAAATTACTACAGCGGCCACCTTCCGGTGGGGCGGCCGTCCCTGGCCGCCCGTTGTCCCGGCGGGCACGGAGGCCCGCGCCACCGAAAATGGCTGAAATTATCATAGGGCGGCCCGCGGCCGCCGGGATTGGCGTGCCCGGCACGCCCTATAATCTCAGACCTTGGTAAATCAAGTCCAATTCTGTAGCCGCAGGCTTTAGCCTGCGCTCGCACAGGTTGAAAACCTGTGCCACCATTGTTTTTTTCTTTCCAGGCTGTTGCAAAACCTATTTTTCTGTCATCCTGAACGATCCGTCATGACCTAAAGATCACAACGAAGCATGAAAAATGTAGAACCGCCGCCCTCGGCGGTTTCTACGCCGGCGGGGGCGCCGGCGCTGCCTTTTCATATAAAGTGAAGGATACAGAACTCATTGAAAAAATTAGATTCTTCGATCGCGGCGCTCTCTCAGAATGACAAAAAAACCGTAACCATGAATTTTGCACAGCTTCTCGTGGATTTTCCCAGCCGTCCTTTCTGTTAGCCTTTCCAGGCCAGATACATCACCGCAATGCCGTTGCTCAGACGGTGATAGTCGACCCGGGAGAACCCTACCCTTTCCAGCCTTACCCTCAGTTCATCGGGGGAGGCAAAAAGCCGGATGGATTCGGGCAGATAGGTGTAGGCTTCCCAGGAGCCCATCATGATTTTGCCCACCAGGGGCATGACCGTAAAGGAATAGAGGTCATAGAGGGTCCGAAACCAGGGATTGGTGGGTTGGGAAAATTCCAGGATGAGCAGCCGGCCCCCGGGCTTCAGGACCCGATATAATTCCTGGAGACCCGCCTCCATGGCCGCCAGGTTGCGAATCCCAAAGCCCACCAGCGCGGCCTCAAAAGTATGGTCATGAAGCGCGATCTGCTCCACATCCCCTTGAACCAGAGACATGGTCGCGGCCATGCCGGCTGGCTCGATCTTGTCCCGGCCCACGGCCAGCATGGCCCGGTTGAAGTCATAGATGATGATGCGCCCCTCGGGCCCCACCGGCCTTGCGGCCAACAGGCCCAGGTCAGCCGTGCCCCCACAGGCGTCCAGCACCCGCTCGCCTCTGGTGAGCCCCAGCCAGGCGACTGCCTTCCTTTTCCAGACCCGTTGCAGACCGAAGCTGAGCAGGTTGTTGGTCAGGTCATACCTGGCCGCCACGGTATCAAAATGTCCCTGCACCAGGGATTTTTTCTCCTGATGAGACACCCGGCGGGAACCGAAGGAAACCTGGGTCATGGCCTCATTTTCCCTTGAGAGGGGGTGTAAAAATCTTTTTTATTCTGGACGAAGGGGATACAAAATACCAGGGGTTCTTACTCAGAATGAAATCATTGCCCTTTACCCAAGCTTCCCCTTCAACCCCTATAAGAACGGTAGCACGGGCTTCCAGCCCGTGCCGCACGGGCAAGATGCCCGTGCTACCGGCAAAAGAAAGGAAGATAGCTTGAGGGGAGGTAACCAAGGCGAGACTCTATGAACCAAAGGCCCCCCTAACCCCCTCGCCAAAGCTTTTTCAACCGCCCAATGAATAGATGCAAAACCAGCCCCGGCCCCATCAGGCCAGGGCGTTTTCCTCACCGGAATCAAGGGTGAACAGACACGCGGACGGGTTGTTTCCACCAGGTAGCGGGAGTCAGCAAAATCAGGCTGACTGGCCAGACCGAAAATATTCAGGGACACCACCGGAATCTGCTCGGCGTCTCGGTCCAGGCCATCCCCCTGGAACACCTGGGTTTTGGTATTCGGCAGGCGGGCCAGTTCAACCAGATTATCCAAAAATTCCTGGGCCGCGGCAACCTGCTCCGGGTCCTTGACCGTAGTAAGCAAATTGAGGGAGGCCTGCCAGTTGCGCTTGAGCTTGTACGCGATCAACAGGGCCAGGGGTCTCGGTATTATTGCCCTTCCGGTTCATCCCCCGCCTCGGTGCTCTCCTCGGCCGGTTTGGGAGTATAGCGCTTCCGGAGGTCGGCCAGATTATTACTGTAGGTCAAAATCACCACCTCATCCTGGGCCGCCAGCAGGGTGCCATCCTCCGGTAAATAAAACGTGCCCTGCCGGTAGTAACAGATCACCCGGGCCCCCTGGGGCAGCCCTAAATCGCTGATCGGACCGGCCTCTTCCTCAGAGGCGATAAATGAAAATAATCTGGCTTCTCCTTTGAGCACCGTGGAAATATCGGGTATGCCCATCCCCTCCACCATATCCACCAGGTATCTGCCGATGGTGCGGGAGGGGATGATAATATCCTCCAGCCCCAGCTCCATGCAGATGGGCTCAAACGAGGGGTCCTGGATGCGGGTCACCACCCGGTTATAGCCCAGGGAGCGCCCCACCAGACTGGCAATAATATTATTCTGGTCATTGTCGGTCAGACAAAAGAGAAACTCGGACTGCTTGGGACCGGGCTCCTTCAAAATATTGGGTTTGCTGCCGTCGCCTTGCAGGAAACTGCAGTCCAGTTCCTGGGACAGGGCCTCTATCCTGCTGCGGTCTTTTTCAATGATGACCACCTCGTAATTCCGGTTGATAAACAGTTCCGCCGCCCTGACCGCCACTTCGCTCGCGCCGACAAGAACCACTCTCATGACGTTTGCAGCCTCCTGCCAAACCAGGTCTTTGGATACAAGATAACCAGCCAGGCCACGATTTCCAGTCTTCCCAGGAGCATATCCGCACAAAGTACCAGTTTCAGGTAATCGGGCAGTCCGCCGCTGCTCAAGCCGGTGGACAGCCCCACGGTGCCGGTGGCCGACACCACTTCGAACAGGGCGTCCAGGGGGTCGTAGGCTGCGGCCAGAAAAAAGAACCACGAAATTCCCACCACCAGAAAAAACAAAAAAATGATCAGGAAGGCCTGCTGGATTTCCTGGGGACGGAGAGGCCGCCCTCTCAAACGGGGTTCCATCACTGCATGCGGGGTCAGGGAGGTCCGTACCAGCAAGAAGCGCAGCATATACAGCAGCACCAACAACCGCAGCACTTTGAAGCCCCCCGCGGTGGAGCCCAGGCTGCCGCCGATCATCATGGCGCCGATGAGGGATAGTTTGGCGGCACCGCAGAAGTTATTGGGGTCGGTGGTGGCAAACCCGGCCGTGGTTTGCGCCGAAAAAGCCATCAGGGGGGCCTGGTAGAGGATGTCGGCCCAGGGGGTCTGCTGGCCCAGAGCCAGACAAAATATCAAGAGAACGGTCACGATGCAGCCACACACTAAAAGAAGCCGCATTTGGGGGTCACCCACCAGGAGCCGCCAGTCCTGGCGGTAGGCCTGGTGATAGAGCGGCAGGGCAATGGCGCCGGTCAGGCAAAAGAAAATCACCAGGCTCTGGACCCACCAGGGACCGAAACCGGGCAGACTGTTATTATAAGGGGCGAACCCCCCGGTGGACACCGCACTCAGGGTATACAGCAGGGCATGGAACAGGCTGCCGCTGGCCAGCCAGAGGACCACCACGGCGACGCCGGTGAGGAGGACGTAAACTATCAGCACCCGCCGGAAATGCGCCTTGGTGCCGCCCACCAGGTCTTCAGTCACATCTTCGCTCACTGCCAGACTTTTGGCTTCAAGGCCGGGGGCCAGCAACAGGGCCACAGACAGTACCACGATCCCCAACCCCCCGTACCACTGCATCCAGGCCCTGGCAAACAGGAAGGTCAAGGGTTTATTTTCCACGTCGGCCAGCGTGCTCAGCCCGGTGGTGGTGGCCGCGGAAACGGCTTCGAACAGCGCGTCCATAAAGCCCAATCCCGAAGCCATGAGCACATAAGACATGATCAGGGGCGTCAGCAAAAAGATGCACGCGGCCAACACCATGGCCTCATTCACCTGCACCCCGTGGATCGGAGGAAGGCGATTGAGGAGGAAACCCGTAACTCCCAGCGCCCCGACCACCAGAACATAACGCAGGGTGAGGTCATACTCGCCGACCAGCAGGGAAAAGAGCAGGGGGACCAAGGTCAGGACCGCGACGATCAGCAGGAGCTGCCCCAGGTACTTGAACAGCACCCGAAACCGTACGGCATAGCTTAATTCCGAGGCTTGTGGCACGATGAGGGTTCCGGATTTTTAGGAGCTGTGGGGCCTTTGCAAAAATCAAGAAAAATGAGAAGCAATCGCAAAATCTGAGTTTATTTTGTAGCCGCAGGCTTTAGCCTGCGCTTGTTTCGGTAATTATTTACGCCCCTAGTACGTGACAGGCGGGCAGCCAAACTCCGGCGAGGCTGGTGCATGACCTCGTCCAGGTCCCTGATTTTCGCCTGGCCCTTGATGAGCCCGGCGTAGACCCCGGCGCCCTCGATGTCCCCGAGCAACAGCGCGCCCACCAGAACCTCATCCCGGCAGACCAGCTTGCGGTAGGTATTTCCCCGGCCGATCTGGTGAATCTCGTATGCTGCGGCCGGGACCGGGTCGGTCAAGCCCATGGCCACCGTGGGCAGGCCGGCCACTTCCAGGGAATTGAACACGGCCCAGGCCCCCGGATATTCCAGGGCCGCGCCCGCCATGTTGCCGCCCGCCAGCCGCCCCATTTCCACGGCGTTGGTCCACAGGCCGCTGACCAGCCTGCCGCCGGTCACCAGGTCCGTGGTCTCCGCCACGTCGCCCGCGGCATAAATCTCCGGCGCGCTGGTGCGCAAATGTTTATCCACTACAATTCCCTGATTTACCGTTAACCAGGCTTTTTGGGCCAGCTCCAGGTTGGGTC
>CAZLRL010000215.1:0-5489 GCA_964561645.1 uncultured Desulfobacterales bacterium | reverse complement strand
TTTGACCTTCACTGCCTTATTGCCGCGGTGTGGATCACCTCCTGGTTCGCCGAACTTCGGTTTTCGTGACTCGGCGGGCTTTTCAGGCCCCAAAATAGGGGGTCTTCAACCCTCTGTGGCCGGCCAAACCTTACTTGACCATCAGCAAGAGGCACAATCAGACTTGTCCCCGCCTCCACCTTATTCTATTATCAAGCCACTTCTTCCAGGATGGAAACCGCCCTGAATACCGATCTTTCCGGCTCCAGCAAAACCCTGCTGCTGATTACCGTCTGCCTGGGCGCGTTCATGGCTACCATGGACACGAGCCTGGTGTCGGTGGGCCTGCCGCAGATCGCCTCGTTTCTGGAAACCTCGGTCGCCGCCATTTCCTGGGTCATGGTGGCTTATCTTTTGGCCAACGCCTCCTTGCAAATCGTGGTCGGCCGCCTGGCGGACCTGGCCGCGCCGGGCAGATTATTTGTCGCCGGCGTGATTTTGTTTGCCGCCGCTTCGGGCCTGGCGGGGTTGAGCCCCAGCTTTGCGGTTCTCATAGTCTTTCGGGTGCTGCAGGGCGTCGGGGCCGCCTTGATGCTGGGGGTGGCCCCCAAGCTCATTTCCCTGGCCTTTCCCGAAGGGGAGCGGGGCTTCGCGCTGGGGATGTTCTCCGCCGGCTTTGCCACCGGCGTCACTTTGGGCGCGCCCCTGGGCGGGCTGTTGCTGACCTTCTTGAGCTGGCGGGCCCTGTTTTTCGTCAATCCGCTTCTCGGCCTCGTGGTTCTGGTCCTGGGCAGCAGATCGTTGCGCCGATTCCATGCCCGTCAATCCTGGGAATGGCGCACTCTGGACCCCTGGGGCGCGGTTATTTTAACCGGCACCCTGGTCCTGTTCATCCTGACCCTCACCGGTATCCGGGACCACGGCTTTGTGGTGCCGAACCTGCTGGGCCTGGCGCTGGCGGGCGGCGGACTGCTTCTCCTGATTTTGACCGAACGGCGCCAACCCAACCCCCTGCTCCACCAGGAACTCTGGAGCAGCCGCGGCTTTCTCCTGGGTTCTTTCGGGGTGCTGGTCGCGTTTGCCTGTGTCATGGGGTCCTTTTTTCTGTTGCCCTTCTTCCTGGTGCAGATTTATGACTTTCCGCCCGCCCAGGTGGGCCTCATGCTGGCGGTTTTATCCCTGAGCAACGCGCTCCTGGCATTTATGGGGGGTTACCTGGCTGACCGGGTGGGGAACGTCAGAATTTTGCGCCTCGGGCTGACCTGTATTTTTGCCGGCCTGCTGTCCTTGGGTGCCGCCACCCCCCAGACCTCCACTCTCAGCCTGGCCCTGCGCTTGGCCCTCACCGGCATGGGACTGGGCCTTTTTTCCGCGCCCAATCTGAATGAAATTTTGCGGGGCGCGCCCACGGAGCTCATGGGGCTGGCGGCCAGCACCAATGCCGTGTTAAAGAATTTGGGGGCCCTTCTGGGGGTGATTCTGCTGGTCGCGGCGCTGGGCTGGGGACGGGCAGGCCCGGCCACCCTGGAAGCCGGCGTTTCCTATGGCATGGCCGGCTTTCGGCAGGCCTTCTGGTTGGCCGCGGGCCTGGCAGGCCTGAATTTCCTGATCAATCTTTTGCCCCGGGAGTCAATTTGAGATATTTTTGGCAATATATTTTTAGGAGGGGAAAAACTACAGAATTTTTTGTCCATTAAAATGGCACCCACTTTCTTAAAGGGAGAACAGGCCTCTTGCCTGTTCAGGCACAGGCTGGCAGCCTGTGTTCCCGCTCTCCTGCGGGAGCACGGGCATCTTGCCCGTGCACGGGCTGGAAGCCCGTGCTACCGTTCTAACTTAAGGGGTTGGGGGAGGGGGCAGAGGGCTGCGCTCCCTGACCCCCTCCCCCAAGATCTCTTTGCAAAAAGGACAACAACATGCCTCGTGACATTCCGGTGGGAAACGGCCGTCTCCTGGTTTGCTTCGATAAAAACTATTGCATCCGGGATTTGTATTATCCCCATGTGGGCCAGGAAAACCATGTGGGCGGGAACTGCTGCCGCCTCGGCGTCTGGGTGGACGGCCGGTTTACCTGGATCAACCAAGACTGGCAGCGGGCGCTGGCTTATGTTCCCGATACCATGGTGACCCAGGTGGACCTCCGGCACCCCGGCCTCGGTTTGCGCCTTTTCTGTCGGGACGTGGTGGATTTTCACGAAGACATTTATCTCCGGGAAATCACCGTAGAAAACCTGGAGCCCCAGGCCCGGCAAGTGCGCCTGTTTTTCAGTCTGGATCTGGGCATCGGCGGCAACGACCTGGGGGATACCGCGGGCTATGATCCCAAGACCGGGGCCCTGGTCCACTATAAAGGTCCCCGCTATTTTCTGGCCGGCGGGCTCGCGGGGGGTGAATATAAGCTTGATCAATTTGCCGTGGGCCAGAAAGGCACCGAAGGCAAGGAAGGCACTTACAAGGACGCCGAAGACGGAGTCCTGTCCGGCAATCCCATTGCCCAGGGCTCGGTGGATTCGGTCCTGGCCTTGCACCTGGAGCTGGCCGGGAATTCCCGGGAAACCGTATACTTGTGGATCGCGGCGGGGCTGAGCTGGGGGGATATCGCCCGCCTGGACGGGGTGATAAAATACAAGCACCCCAAAAACTTGTTTCAGCGTACCGAAGACTACTGGCGCCTGTGGGTCCGCAAGGAATCCCCGCCCCTGGAGCTTTTGCCCCCGGGCCTGGCCGATTTTTACCGCCGCAGCCTGATCATTTTGCGCACCCAGATCGACGCCGACGGGGGCATTCTGGCGGCCAACGATTCGGATATCATTTACTTTAACCGGGACACCTACTCCTACATCTGGCCCCGGGATGCGGCCCTGGTGGCTCACGCCCTGGACCAGGCCGGCCACCCCACCGCGCCTAGGAATTTTTTCCAATTCATTTCCCGGCTGCTGCAGCCCGAGGGCTGCCTGCTCCACAAGTTCAATCCCGACGGTACCCTGGCCTCTTCCTGGCACCCCTGGTACTATGACGGCCAGCCCCAGATTCCCATCCAGGAGGACTCCACCGCCCTGGTGGTCTGGGCCTTGTGGCACCACTTCGTGCTCTATCGGGATCTTGATTTTATCAAGCCTTTATATCGACCCCTCATCAAAAAGGCCGCGGACTTTATGTGTCGACACCGGGACGAGGAGACCGGGCTGCCCGCGCCTTCCTATGACCTGTGGGAAGAACGGCGGGGAATTTTGAGCTTTACCGTGGGCGCGGTGTTCGGGGGGCTCACGGCCGCGGCCCTGTTTTGCCAGGTTCTGGGGGAGGAAGAGCACTCGTCCCATTTTCAGCAGGTGGCCGCCGAAATCCGGGACGCCGCGTCCCAACACCTCTGGCGGCCCCATCTGAACCGCTTCTGCCGCATGCTCAGCCGGAACCATATGGACCAACCGGAATACGACGACACCTGCGATGCCAGCCTCTGGGGGCTTTTTGCCTTCGGCCTCTACGCCGCCGATGACCCGCGCCTCATCTCCACCATGTCGGTTTTGCGCGACCATTTGTGGGTCCATACCCCGGTGGGCGGCCTGGCCCGCTATGAAGGCGACTCCTATTTTCGGGTCAGCGATCAGGTGCCGGGCAATCCCTGGTTCATCTGCACTCTGTGGCTGGCGGATTATCTCCTGGAAATCGGCGGCGAGGAAGAAATAAAGCAGGCCGTTGACATCCTCACCTGGGTGGCTGACCACGCCCTGCCTTCCGGCGTGCTCCCCGAGCAGATCAACCCCCTGACCGGGGAGCCCTTGTCGGTGTCTCCCCTGACCTGGAGCCACGGCACCTATATTTCCACGGTGCACCGCTACCTGGACTTGATGACCCGGAAGGAAGCCGCAGCCCGCCCGGCCGCGGCCGGTCCCTACGCCCGCCAGGAGGACTGGATCGAAAGGCTCTATTCCCAGACCTGTGACTCCATCCGGGGTATTTGCAAGTTTTAGGGTAACTCGAAGGGAAGGCCAGCAGACTACGGGGTCGGTGGCACAGGTTTTCAACCTGTGCCGGCGCAGGCTAAAGCCTGCGGCCACATTTTAACGGTCCAAATCCGGATGCTGGCAAAAAACCTTTCCGGACAGCCATGCCCCTGTAGGCTTGATTCATCAAGCCCTTAAGCGCGCCATGAATTGCGCCTCTACATTAATTAGGGTGTGCTTGTCATCCTGAGGGAGCGAAGCGACCGAAGAATTTCATAAACAGATATAAATACCAGATCCTTCGCTTAACATGAAAAGGTAGCGCCGGCGCCCTCGCCGGCGTGGAACCGCCGGGGGCGGCGATTCTACATCCTTCATCCTTCTTTGTGACCTTTAGATTATGATTGTTCGCTCAGGATGACAAAAACAACTTTCGAAGAACCTCGATCTTTAAGATTTTTTAAAATGGTACCGGTGAAATCCTTCCTTTTCAGACTGGCGCTCCTCCTGGTCCTGGCTGGCGGGCTCCTGGGCTGCACCAGCCGGGAACCCGCAGGCCCGGTCCTGGTCATGGCCGGGGGCTCAGGCCCCGAGGAAGTGCATATCAGGAAGCAACTGGCTGCGTTTCACCGGGCCCATCCAGGCATCCAGGTGGTCTATCAGTCCACCCCGTCTTCGGCCAGCGCCCGCCACACCCTGTTTGTCACCTGGCTGTCCTCCCGCTCCGCGGAAGTGGACGTCCTGAATCTCGATGTCATCTGGATTCCGGAGTTCGCCGCCGCGGGTTGGATTTTGCCCCTGGACGATTTTTTGGCCCGGGAACCCCTGCCGTTATCGGATTTTGTGCCCGCCGGTCTGGCCTGCAGCCGCTACCGTAACAACATCTTCGCCGTGCCTTGGTATGTGGACGCGGGGCTGCTGTATTACCGCCGGGATCTGTATGAGGCCCTGGGGCTGGACCCGCCGCGCACCTTCTCAGACCTCAAACAAATTACGCCCTTACAAAAAAAATTCGGCCTGCCCTACGGCTTTCTCTTTCAGGGGCAGAGCTATGAGGGGTTAGTGTGCGTGGTCCTGGAGTTCTTGTGGGGCAATGGCGGCGAGGTCTTTGACGATCAAGGCCGCCTGGTGCTGGACAGCCCCCGGAATCGCGAGGCCTTGACCCTGCTGGTGGATCTCATTTACCGCAAACGCGTCTCCCCCCTGGCCGTGACCACGTTTCTGGAGGAGGACTGCCGCTATGCCTTCCAGGCGGGCTATGCCGCGGCCATGCGCAACTGGCCTTATGCCTATGCCCTGATGGAGCAGCCCGATTCCCAGGTGCAGGGAAAATTCGCGGTCCTCCCGCCCCTCCACAGCCGCCAGGCGCGTCCCGTCGCGGTCTTCGGCGGCGGGGCTTTGGCCATCAACGCTTTCTCGCGTCACCCTGACGCAGCCATGAAACTCGTGCATTTTCTCCTGCAGCCCGACAATCTCCGGGACCGGGCTCTGGCCCTGGGCATGCTCCCGCCCCTGAAAAGTCTGTATACCGATCCGGCCCTGACCGCCAAATTTCCCTATTTATCC
>CAZLRL010000214.1:0-5492 GCA_964561645.1 uncultured Desulfobacterales bacterium | reverse complement strand
GGGCGGCGGGCGCGGTCTCCAGGGAGGAGAGCAGGCGCCGCCAGACTTCCGCCGCGCGGCAGGGCAGGAGGATATAATCATCCGCGTCCGTCTCGAAAATTTCTGCGGGCAGGTGGGTGGACTCACCCAATACCACGAGCCTGGTCCCGTCATTGAGCTCCTTGACCATGTGCATGACGGCCAGGCGGTCGTCCTGGCGGCCGTTCAGTTTCATCACCGCCAGCACTATATTCCTGGTGCTCAACCACATCAGGGCTTCGTCGGGGGAATCGGTCAGGCTGATCTGATATCCCTTGTTTTCCAGCAGATTGCCCATCATTTTGAGCAGAAGTGAGCCGTCGTTGACGATAAGGATTTCTTCTGTGAGCATGGCGCCCCTCCACATCCTGTTAAGGAACCAGCGAAAAAGATCCTGCGGGAATTCCCCTGCCGTTGGGTTAGGGATCAAGGCAGGAAGCCTCTCCTTTCCGTAGCGGCCTTTTGAAGTAATGCCATTCTCCGGGATGTCGGCAGTAGAGTCTATTCCCAGGGATAACCAATCAGCGATGGTCAAATGTGACTATTTGATCAAAAAACTTGACAAAAAGATGGGGCCTTGAGGGCGCGGGCCGCGGGTCGGGGTGGGAGGTAAAAAGTTTTTTTATACAGAGAGTTCCGGTGGGCAGCGCCCGGTTGACGATAAAAAACCCCCCTGGAGAAAAAGGGGGGGTTGGAGAACTACTTTATGGTCGCAGGCTAAAGCCTGCGGCTACAGTTTAGCAGTTTTGACCACCCGGTAGTGGCGGCCTCAGGGGCGCGATCAGCCCGGGGATCAGGTGTAGCCCTGGTCCATGGCGTAGCGTATCAAATCCGCCAGGCCCTTGATCTCCAATTTTTTCATGATATTGTCCCGGTGACGGCGGACGGTGTAGATGCTGATGTACAGGAGTTCGGCGATTTCTTTGCTGCTTTTGCCTTCGGCCAGGAGCTTGGCCACCTCTTTTTCCCGTTTGGTGAGGGGGTCGCTCTTGCCTTTCTGATAGGCCAGGTCCGCGAGTTTGCTGGAGAGCAGCGGCGAGTAGAATTTTTCTCCCTGGCGGATGGCCCGGACGGCTTGCAGGAGCGCGGCGTCGGCATCCTCCTTGACCAGAAAGCCGTCCACTCCGGCTTCCAGTCCCTGCTGCAGGAAGTCTTTTTTCTTGTGCATGGTCAAAAGGAGCACCTTGACCTGGGGATACAGGCCTTTGATTTCCCGGGCGGCTTCGAGTCCCCGCAGGTTGGGCATGGAGATGTCGAGGATGACCAGGGCGGGGTCCTGGGTTTTCAGCAGCTCCAGGAGTTCCAGGCCGTCGTTGGCTTCCCCCACTACCCGTAAATCATCCACCTCTTCGATGATTTTTTTGACCCCCTGGCGGAACAGGGCATGATCATCAGCCAGGACAATAGTATAAGGTGTCATGATCTTTCATCCTCCGGCAAGGTGGGGATAGAAAAGGAGATTTTGGTGCCGGCCTCCTTTTTGCTGCTCACGGTAAAAGAGCCTCCAATCATGTTCAGCCGCTCCTCCATGGCCGCCAGGCCCACGCCTGCAGCGGATTCCAGCAAGGCCACATCGAAGCCGGCCCCGTCGTCCTGGATACGGAAGTGGACCCGGGCGTCTTCTTTCCAGGCCAAGACGGTTACATGTTCAGGATTAGCGTGTTTGCCGATGTTCGTCAAGGCCTCTTGTATGATCCGGTAAATTATGGTCTGCACGGGCAGGGAAAAAAGCCCGTTGAGGTCCGGCAGGTCTACCTTCCAGGTGATGTGGGGCCGATAGAGGGCAAAATCTTCGATCAAGGTCTCCAGGGCCCGGCTCAGGCCCAGGTCTTCCACGTCCCCGGGGCTCAAATGATGGTACAGGCGCCGGACTTCTTCGATCACTTCATTGATGAAATCAAGCTGTTCCTGGATTTTCAGCTTGACGGCCTTCTGCCTGGGGGACAAATTCTTGGCGATGGCGCTGAAGGCCAGTTTCAAGGTCAGCAGGGCGTGTCCCAACTCGTCGTGCAGCTCCGCGGCCAGGCGCTTGCGTTCATCTTCCTGGGCCGTGAGGAGCTGGTCGGCCAGGTGGCGCAGCCTGCGTTCCGATTTTTTCAAGGCCTCTTTGGAGCGATAGTGGGACAGGGCCTCCACGACGGACGGGGCCAGGGTCTCCACGGCTTCCTGATCGGCCGCGGTATAGCCGCCGATTTTGTTCCCCAGCCCGATGAGGCCGATGGTCTGCCCGCCCAGGCGCAGGGGCACCCCCAGATACGCGGTCAGGGGAGGATGGCCCTCGGGCAGGCCCCCGGCGCCGGGATGGGAGGCCGGGTCGTTGGCGATCAGGGGCCGGCCTTCCTGAACCGAGGTGGCCAACAGACCGGCCGGCGGGATGTTTTTCAGGTGGGCCGGGTCTCTGACCGGAGCCAGGCGGCACATATCCCAGCCGGGGTCGCTGAAGGCCAGGGCGTCGAAGGTGCCCTGCTCGTTCAATTCATCGATAAAGCCGAAACGGCTTTGGGTCAGGTCCTCGGCCACGGCCAGGCAGGTGCGCCCCAGGTCCTCCTCCGTCTCCGAGGTGAGGGCCTCCCGGAAAATGGTGTTGATGCCGTTTAAGATGTTGGCCTGTCTGAGGATGCTTTCCTGGGCCTCCTTCAGATCGGTGATGTCCCGGGCGATGGTGGAGAAGAACTGGACCCGGCCCGTGGACTCCTTGTGGGCCAGGATGACCTGGGACACGGGAATCTCCCGGCCGTCCCGATGCAGCAAAGCGCTTTCCATCTGCCAGACGCCCTTTTTCCTGGCCGTGGGCGAGCCCTCGGCCAGGATCATCTCACCGACCCAATGAGGGTGCATTTGCAGCACTTTCAAGTTAGTTACGTCTTCATCCAGGCCCACTCCCACCATGGTCCTTCCGGCCCGATTGAGGTATTGCAGGTTGCCGTAAAAATCCGCGATGCCGACAAAATCAGGGGTATTTTCCAGAATCTCCACCAGGCGACGCCGTTCTTCTTCGGCCTGCACCTGTTCGGTAACATCTTTCAGGGAAAAGACCAGAAAATCCACTTCTCCAGCCTCATCCAGGATGGGCACCAGGCTCCAGTCCCAGTAGGTCACGCCCCATTCGGGGTGATCCGGGTAGGTGAAAGGCCGGGCCGAGGCCACGTAGGGTATTTTGGTCCTGACCACCTCTTCAAAAATCAGTTTGGCCTCCGAAGGGTAGAGGTCGAAATGATTGCGGCCGGCAAAATCGCTGACCGTCCGTTGGCAGGACCGGGCATAGGCCTGATTGACCCGGATGAAATTGAATTGGGGATCGAGAAAAACCAGGGGGGTGATGGAGTTGTCAAAGAAGGCCTCAAATAACCGGGTCTGCTGCCGGGCTTCTTCTTCGGCTCTAATCCGGCCGGTAATGTCAATATTGATGGCTCCCACCATGTAGGGCAGGCCGTCCCTGTCCAGGATGGGGAAGCGGTAGGTGAGGAAATAGTGGAGGCCGTCGGACATTTCCAGAGATTCCAGGGCCTCCAGGGGCTCCCCGGCCAGCAGCACCTGCTGATCCAATTGGTGATATTTTGCGGCTTGTTTTACGGGCCAGATTTCTTCCAGGAGTTTCCCCTGCCAGTCCTTTTTGGATTTGCCGGTCACCTGTTCCCAGGCCTCGTTGGCGAACAGATAGCGCCCCTCAACGTCCCGCAAGACCGCCAGGCCGGGCAGGTGTTTCATAAAGGCGGCAAAGCGGGCCTCGCTGGCGCGCAGCCTGTCCTCGGCTTCCTGGCGTTCTTCCATCTCCCAGAGCAACTGTTCGTTGGCCAGCCGCAGGGCCGTGGTGCGCTCCTCCACCCGCTTTTCCAGGTCATCGTGGGCCCGGCGCAGGGCCTCTTCGGCCTGTTTGCGGGCCGTGTCGTCGTGCACGATGGAATACAAGAGTTCCCGGCCCTTGATCCGGATGGGGCCGCTGAAAACCTCCACGTCCCGGATGGCGCCCGAGGCCAGGCGGTGCCGAAATTCAAAGTGCCGGCGCTCCTCCGTCTTGGACCGCTGCATTTCCCAGAAGACCTCTTGGGGGTCCAGGACATTGAGGTCAGTAATTTTCAGGGACAGAAGTTCCTCCCGGGAATAACCATAATAAGCCAGGGCCGCGGGATTGGCGTCCACCAGGTCGCCGACTTCGGGGTCGATTAAGAGCATGACCGCGTGGTTGTTTTCAAACAAACTGCGATAGCGTTCCTCCGATTCCCGCAAGGCCGCCTCGGTCTGCTTGCGCTCGGTAATGTCGGTGACCAGGGCCACCATGTAGGCCGGTCGTCCCGCGGTGTCCGTCAGAACGGAGACGAACTTGTGGACCCAGGCGGTCTGGCCGCGTTGGTTACGGTAGCGATTTTCCACCTCGAAGTAGGGAATTTCCCCGGCTTGCAGGCGGCGAATCTCGGCCACGTTGGCCTCCCGGTCCTCAGGGTGGATGACGGCAGCAAAATTGAGACGGCGGAGTTCCTCCGCGGTGTAGCCCAAAATCTTACATTGCGCGGGGTTGACTTGTAAGAAGCGCCCCTCCCAATCGGTGATGGCGATGCCGGTGGCCGCGTTCTCGAAAATCTTGCGGAAGAGCTCCTCGCTTTCGCGCAAGGCCTCCTCCATCCGCTTGCGTTCGGTGATGTCGATTTTTGAACCGGCCATGCGGACCACCCGACCCTCCGGGTCGCGTTGGGCCAGGCCGCGGTCGAAAACCCATTTTATAGAGCCGTCTTTACAAAGGATACGGTACTCTGCGGCAAAGTCGGGGGTCTTTCCTGCGAAGTGCTCCTCCAGGGCGGCCAAGACGCGGGGACCATCCTCTGGGTGAAGGGATTCCTTCCAGGACTCCAGGCGGTCAACGGCCTCATCGTCGGCATAGCCGTGCAGCAACTTCCATTGAGGGGAATAAAAGACGCGGTTTTTTCGGACATCCCAATCCCAGATGGCGGCGTGCGCGCCGGCAACCACCAGTTCATAGCGCTCGGTGCGCTCCTGCAGCTCCATCTCAGCCCGCTTGCGCTCGGTGATGTCTTCAAACACGGTGAAGAAGCGGCCCGGCTGGGAGGAAGACACGGAGATACTAAAATACCGTTGCAGGGGCAGGAAATAGACTTCGAAGGAATAGGGTTCACCGGTGGCGGCCACCCGGGCGTAGGTTTCCAGATAAGGGGGCTCCTCCGCGCCGTACGCCTGAGTGGAGGTCCGGCCCACGACTTTTTTCGGTTTAAGGCCCGTATGAACGGTGTAAGCATGGTTGACGGCCAGTATACGGTAGTCCACCGCGGCGCCCCGGTCATCATAGATGATTTCGTGGAGGGCCACCCCTTCGGTCATGTTTTCGAACAAGCTCCGGAACTTGGCCTCACTTGCCTGGAGTTCCTTTTCCGCGCTTTTCCGCTGGGTGATGTCCAGGGCATAGAGCCGCGCGGTGGGCAGATCGTGGGGCAGGTGCAAAGTGACCACGTAGGCAGCCGTAT
>CAZLRL010000213.1:0-5508 GCA_964561645.1 uncultured Desulfobacterales bacterium | reverse complement strand
TCCGACTACGAGCACTAGGGCCGCCCGCCGGACCCGCCGCGTCCCCGGTTTCCTCGGCTCCTCGTACCTGAATTCACCCGTCCTGGGGTTCCAGCTCCTCATAGGCTAACGCCTCGCAACTACCGATATGCAGCAGTCTCCTACGGGCGGGTTTGAAACCCGCCCCTACGGTTTTTGGGATTAGTCTTGAATGTGGCTAACCAGCGGTCGAACTCATCTTCTCCTTGTCGCAGAGGATTTTCCCGATCAAGTGCCCACCGCTTTGGGTTGGTGTCAATGTATTCCCTGATCCTGTTCAGGGACCGCTCATCACGAATTACATGTTCATAAAAATTGCGTTGCCAAACCGGTGAACCGGCTGTATTCCGTACCTGATTTATCTTCTTGGCTGAAAACGTCTTAAAAGCCCTGATTATCTCTGTTATAGGCTGGCTTGTAGGGGCGGGTTTTAAACCCGCCCTGATGATCAGTATGCCATGGACATGATTGGGCATGATGACAAAACCGTCCAGGTCTACATGAGGATAATGGCGGGGAAGAGCGGTCCAGCAATCGACAGCGATTTTCCCCTACTCATTGAGATGCATCTCTTCATGAGCCACATTCCCCAAGAGGCACTTCCGTCCCTGGACACAGATGGTCAAAAAGTAGGCCCCTGGTTGGGCATAATCATACCCGGACAAACGGAGTCCCTTTCGAGAAGGGAATTTAGACAATTTGTTTTTTCCTCCTGGCTCAAGATAGGTTCAACCTCGGTCCCGCCCTGGGTTTGCTCTTGTACCTGTCGTCCTCACGCACCTGGACCAGATGGTCCATCAAAGGCGCCAGCAGGTGCCCAAAGCCGCGGTTGGCCGCGCCCCGGGGGCGCGGGGGCTGCAGCAACAACAAAGGCACCCGGGCCTTGTACGCGGCCAGGATATTCACCATATTCATAAAAAGGCGGCGGCGCTCGGCCAGGGGAATCTGTTCATCGTAGAACAGACTCACCGGCCCCAGGACCAGAATCAGACTCAGGGGTTCCAGCTCCCCGGGGAGTTCCTCCTTAAGGAGGCGCACCAGTTGGTGGGAGGTGAAAGCCCGGGCCACCCGCACCCGGGAGAGGGCCACGGCGCGATGAATTCCCCGGCTCCGGGCCTCCCGCACCAGCCGATAGGGATCGAAGGCGTTGGCCGCGTCCACCACCAGCACCCGAGCGCCCCGGGCCACCCCCCAGGCTGCGGCCGCGGCAGCCAGGGACCGAAACGGCCCGCCCCACAGCAGGGCCGCCTTGCCGGCGGTCAGGGCAAGAAGAGTTGAGGGGAGGGCCGGGGGATCAGAAATCCTGTGGCCACAGGCGTCTCGCCTGTGGTTTCCTCCCCTCAAACTCCCCTCCCAATCCTCTTTCCCCGGGAGCACAGGCATCTTGCCTGTGCTGCACAGGCGGGACGCCTGTGCTCCCAAATTACGGGGTTGGGAGAGGGGGTGTGGGGGAGAGGGCAGGGGTCCGTGTCCCCCGGTAGCACGGGCTTCCAGCCCGTGGGAACCCCCCTCCCTCAAATTTTTAACTTCTCTGCCGCTCATGACCTTACCCCAGCCTCCTGCCTTCCAGGGAGCGGTACACACCCACCACTTTGCCCAGGATCTGGACCAGAACCGCGGCTTCCTCCGGCGCGAAGCGCAGGGGCGTGAAATGCGGGTTGTCCCCTTTCAGGACCAGCCCGCCGGCCTCTTCGTAGACCCGCTTCACCGTGGCCTCCTCGTCCACCAGGACCACCGCGATCTCGCCCCGGGCCACCCGGGGCTGCACCCGCACCATCACCAGATCTCCGGGCAAGAGCAGCGGCGCCATGCTGTCGCCCGAGACCCGCAGGAGAAAAACCTCCTCCCCCTGAACCCAGGTCCGGGGCAACGCCAGGGTATCCTCCACCTGCTCCGCAGCCAAAAGCGGCTGCCCCGCGGCGATGCGCCCCAGGATGGGCACCTCCACCGTCTGCTCCTCCAGGCGGGAGGCCAGGGACAGCCCCCGGGACAGCCCGGGTTCCCGGTGCAGATAGCCCTTCTTTTTCAGCGCGGCCAGGTGGTCCGCCGCGGCCCGGGGCTGGACCCCGAAATGGGCCGCCACCTCCCGCACCGTGGGCGGGTACCCCTGGCGCCGACAAAAATCCTCCACAAAGGCCAATACCACCCGCTGTTTTTCGGTTAACGGCTTCATGGCTGCTGTATACTATACATAAGTATACTTGTCAAGGGAATAGTTATGAGAACCACAGATCGCGGCGCAGGCTCAGGAGGGCAGTGGGAAAAACCTTGCCGCGTCGGCGGGGTCTTGGTATGGTAGGGGTCTATGAAGGACAAGGTGAGCCAAGCGGTTTCCCGCCGGGCCCGGGAAATCACGCCGTTTCTGGTCATGGACATCCTGGAGCGGGCCAAGGAGCTGGAAAGCCAGGGGGAGCATGTCATCCACCTGGAAATCGGCGAACCCGATTTCCCCACCCCCCAGGTGGTCAAGGACGCGGCCTACCAGGCCATGGCCGCGGGCGAAACCCTGTACACCCACTCCCAGGGTCTTTTGGAGCTGCGGGAGACCTTATGCCGGCACTACCTGACAAAATACGGGGTCAAGCTGGCGCCGGAGCAGTTCATCGTCACTTCGGGCACCTCTCCGGCCATGGTCCTCATTTTTGCGGCGCTGCTCGACCCGGGGGATGAAGTGGTGTTGAGCGACCCCCATTATTCCTGCTATCCCAACTTTCTCCACCTGGTGGACGCCAAGCCGCATTATGTCAGGGTATGGGAAGAGGAGGGCTTTCAATTCCGGCCCGATGAATTAAAGCCCCATCTCCGGCCCCGCACCAAGGCCCTGATCATCAACTCCCCGGCCAACCCCACCGGCACCTTGCTGTCCGCCGGGCGCCTGTCCCGGCTCGCCGAGTTGGGGCCCTACATCGTGTCGGATGAAATCTACCACGGCCTGGTCTACGAGGGCAAAGAGCATTCTATCCTGGAATACACCGACCGGGCCTTTGTCATCAACGGCTTTTCCAAGCTGTACGCCATGACCGGCTGGCGCCTGGGCTTTGTCATCGCGCCCCTGGAGTTTGTGCGGCCCATCCAGAAGCTCATGCAGAATTTTTTTATTTCCGCCAACCCCTTTGTACAGCGGGCCGGGATCGCGGCGCTTACCGAAGCGGCCCCGGAGCTGGAGCAGATGCGGCTCACCTACGATAAGCGCCGCCATTTCCTGCTGGACGGGCTGCAGCGGTTGGGGTTTAACATTCCGGTACCGCCCACGGGCGCGTTCTACGTCTTCGTCAACGCCCGCCACCTGTCGGCAGACTCCTATGCCCTGGCCTTCGACATCCTGGAGCAGGCCAAGGTGGGCGTGACGCCCGGCATCGACTTCGGGGCCGGCGGCGAGGGCTATCTGCGCTTTTCCTACGCCAATTCCCTGGAAAATTTAGGGGAAGCCTTAAGAAGGCTGGAGGTTTATCTGGAGAGGCGTTCTGCGGGAAGAAAACCGTAGAAGCTCTGGCACTTCTATTTGTGTAACCGCAGGTTGTCCTGTCCAACATCACGGCTCCAGTAGTTGTAGGGCGCGTCTTAGGCGCCAAAAGCCTGCCCACCGGACCAGAAACCATCGGTGCGTAAGACGCACTCTACATTTGCTTCTCTGGAGCGATGACGCAACCGGACAGTGGGATTGCGATTAAGGTAGATTTACGAAATTGGTAACAGGGTAGCCTGATTTCGGAGCCCGAGGCGAACGCAGGCCCACGCCACCGATAATTCCTTCCCTTACTCCATGTCTGACATCAAGCTGGTATTTGCCGCCTTACGGCCCCAGGCTCTGTCCTTTCAGTCCCTGAGCGCGGGGCTTCCCTCTTTCCAGCCGGGGAAAATCCAATTCCTGGAGACGATCAGCCAGGTGAAGCACGGCCTGAGCCGCCTTACTCTGGGGGGCCAAGTGGAGGAAAGGCATCTGTTGGCGCACGGCTTGCTTGACCACCGGGTCATCGGGCACCGATCCCAGGAAATCGAGGTCCAAGCCCAAAAAGCGGTGCGCGGCCCCGGCCAGAGTGTCAAAAGTTATCCGGGCTTCACTTTCATCCTGAATGCTGTTGAGCACCACTGCAAAGCGGCAGCAGGGATAGGATTGGTGCAACACTTTGATGAGGGCATAGGCATTGGTGAGCGCGGTGGGGTCCGGAGTGGTTACCACCAGGGAAAGGTCGGAAATGGTGTTGAACCAAAGAACCGCCGACCCCAGGCCGGCCGCGGTGTCCAGGATGACATACTCAAAGGGGGCGGCCAGGCCCTGGAGCACTTCCTTAAGGAGGGCCTGGTCATTGGGGCCCAGGTTGGCCATTTCCGGCACCCCGGAACCGGCCGGCAAAATATCCAGACGGGGGTGGACCGAGATCAGGGTGGCCTCGGGTTCGGTCCCCCGATCGAGGATGTCCCAGATGGTCACCTCCACCTCCAGGTCCAAGAGCACATCAACATTGGCCAATCCCAGGTCGCCATCCACCAGGAGGACCCGGGTCCCCTGTTGCGCCAGGGCGAAGGCCAGATTTACCGCCAGGCAGGTTTTGCCCACGCCCCCTTTACCGCTGGTAACGCAACAGTATTTCGGCTCAGCCATAAGATCCACCTGTCCTGCCTTGATGAGAAGGGTGCAATAAAAAAGCTCGACGTTCTTCCGAAGTAAGACCGAATTCCGGGGTGACCCGCGTGAGATCGGAGTGGCAGACGACATTGCGCCCCCGGGCCTTGGCCACAAAAAGCCAGCGGTCGGCTTGCTGCAGGAAGGTTTCCGGGGTCAGATCCTCTCGGCCGGTGAAGGTTTCCACCCCGAAGCTGGCGGTGACCTGGGCGGTCTGCTCCTGGAATTTCTCCCGGGACTGGGCCAAAATCTCCTTGAGCCGCTCGGCCAGCCGCACGGCCTGGGGCAGACGGATCCCGGGCAGCACCAGGGCAAACTCATCACCGCCATAGCGGCAGGGAATATCAAGTTTTCTGACGTGTTCTTTGAAAATCAGGGCCACCCGCTGGAGCACCGTATCCCCGAACTGATGGCCGTGCGTGTCATTAAAGCGCTTGAAATAATCCAGATCCAGCATGATCAGGCTGGTGGGCAACCCGGTGCGCCGGGTGCGCTCCATTTCCTGGTCGAGGGACTTGATGAGAAAACGCCGATTGTACAACCCGGTGAGGGAGTCCGTCTGGGCCAGCTCCCGCAAACGACGGCATTCTTCCTGAAGGCTGAGGAGCTCAGACAATACCGGACAACCGTCCATCCCGGCCGGGCAGGTGCGCGGAAGCACAAGGGGCGGCATAATAAACCTCTTATCCGTTATCGGCAGGCCGCAGGGGAAGATTAGGAAAAAAGGAGGCGCAGGAAAGGATCGTCAGGTGACAGGGCCGCAGGGCTAGAGTGTTTTTGTGACAAATTCGATCTTTTGGGGTGCAGTAATGTTTTTCAGCCAATTCTTATTCTCGCGCTTACAGCTTGCGCAGGCGCGTCCTTTT
>CAZLRL010000212.1:0-5513 GCA_964561645.1 uncultured Desulfobacterales bacterium | reverse complement strand
GAAGGGGGCAGGGAGTCTGCACCTGCCTTCTGAATTACCGGCGGCTCATGCGGGAGGAAGCGGACAATCTTGGGATTTCAATGACTTGAGGCTCGGCATCCCACTCAGGCTGACAGAAAAGGTATTTATGAACCCATTTCGGCCTGTGACTTGCATTCCAGGTGTATTGCCGGCTTGGAAAAAGGCCAGGAAAACCAAAAGGAGGAAAGGACAAATGGAATTGGTCATGAAAAAAAGGATGTTCCGGCCCGACGAGGTCGCCCAGATTCTCTGCCTTTCCCGGCGGACCATCTATCGCATGATCCGGGACGGTCGTCTCCCGGCCGTGCGTCTGGGCGCGGGACCCTGGCGCATCCCCCGGGAGGCCCTGATGAATCTTCTGCCCCTGCCGGCGGAGGATACCCACCGTTCTGACCGGGAATTGCCTCACCGCCACGTGGCTTAGAAGGCCGCGGCCTGAGAAAGGAATTGACTTGGCCCCTTTTTTAAAATCCCCTCTCTTCTACCTTCCTCCCCTTTTTCCTGCTAGGGGCGGAAGGTAGACCAGAGGGCCGCATTTTCACAGACTTTTTCTTCCTTCTCGTGCCCCCGATTTTCTCTCCAAAAATATTTTTTACCGAAACCCCTCAATTTTCCCTTCAGGCATACCGATAAGTTGCACAGCAAATTATCAAGGCATAAGGCTATCTTATGCCTTGCGTGATAACGCTGTGGTAGCCGGAAATACCTACGATCAACTCTTCGGTCCTTTGAACGTCCTGGTGGTGGATGACATGGCTGCCATCCGCCGCATGCTCCGCCAGATGCTCCAGCATCTGGGGGTCCAGGGTGATATCAAGGAGGCCGGAGACGGCCTGGAAGCCTGGGAGGCTCTGCAGGGGTGCTCCTTTGATCTCGTGGTCTGCGATATCAACATGCCCCGCATGAACGGCCTTGACCTCCTCCGGCGTTTACGTGCCACCGATCAGTATCGCACTACTCCCTTTCTCATGATCTCTGGGGAGGTTGCTGAAGACATCATCGCCGCCTCGGCGGAAAGCGAGGTGGACGGCTATCTCCTCAAGCCCTTTAAAGTCGAATCCCTGGAAAGCCGCCTGCGGGACATCATCAGCCATCGACATCACCCGAGTCCCCGGGAATGCCTCTTCCGAAAAGCCTCCCGGCTTTTGGCAGCCGGCCAGCCTGCCGCAGCTCTGGAAGTTCTGGAACAACTCAACCAACCTCCATCCCGGGCCCAGGCCAAGGTCTTGAACCTCATGGGAGAATGCCATCTGTCTCTGGGAGGCACTGAGGCAGCGGCCGCCTGCTTCGAACAGGCCTTGGATCTGAATCCCAAATATTTTAAGGCCTATCATCACCTGGCCGCGCTGATGGAGTCGCGGGGCAACCTGGCCGCGGCCCGAAGTTACCTGGAGGAAGCCAGAAGACTGAGCCCCTTGAATCCAGAACGCCTTTACAACCTGGGGCAACTTTGCCTCCAGACCGGCTCCCCAGAGGAGGCTAAACAATATCTGGAAGATTCATGGCGCCTCGGGCCTTATGCCCCGGCCGATCATCGCTCCGAAATGGCCGAAACCTTCCTCGCGGCGGGCCTCGAGCAGATCGCCGTCGATCTTCTCCTCCAGGCCATTGATCAGGCTCCTCAGGAAGTCCACCATTACCATCTTCTGGGAGCGGCCTTCCAGCGGCAACAAAAATATCGTCAGGCTCTGGAGTGCTATCAACAAGCCCTTGAGCTTGAGCCCGACAATGAATCCACTTACTTTTATTTAGGCATCCTATACTTTGAGTGGGGAGGGAAAGAAAAAGCCCTGCAAGCCTTTCAGGTCGCCTTGAAGCTCCGCCCTGATTTCGCTGAAGCGAAGGATTTTCTCCAACGCCATTTTTCCACCTGAAAATCGCCTGCCTCGCTCTTGGTGAAGCCAGGCAAGCTTCTTAGCGGTCGGCTGGCTTCCTCCCCCACCGGCCCAACTTGGTGGCGCATTTTTCCACTGTGCTTGGATCTGGAACCTGCTGCCTTCCGGAAAGAATTTTCGCCGCCGCCATTCACGGGGCCTGAAGCTTTGGAACCCGGGCTGGGAACAGAAGCTTTAACGGAAATTCCCTGTTCTTGGGGTGGGAATGGACACAGCGGTGGAGAAAAAGTATAATAACTAATTGGCTTGCCCAGGGTGATCAACCCCTCGGGGCGGGGGCTCGTTTCCCCCAAAGCTTAGAATCACCTTGCATTTTTCCAAAATAAACCTAAAATATGACCAGGAGAAATATATATTTCCTCTGAAAAAAATTTTCTAACGTAAGTCCAATATCTGACTAATGAATAATCGCCTCAGCCCTTTTTACAAAAATATCGCTCTCTGGCTGCTCATCAGCCTGGTGATGATTTTTCTCTTCAATTACTTCAACACCGCTGAACAAGCCCGGAGCAAGGCTTCCCTGAGTTATACCCAATTTCTGGAATTGGTCAGGGCCAATAAAGTTAAATCCGTGGTTCTCCAGGGTGAGGAAATTACCGGGGAACAAAAAGACGGCGGGGCTTTCAAGAGCTTCGCCCCCGGTGATCCCGATCTGGTCAAGCTTCTCCAGCAAAAAGGGGTGGAAATCACTGCCAAGCCCAAGGATGACAACCCCTGGTACTCTACCCTGCTGATTTCCTGGCTGCCCATGCTGGTCCTGGTGGGCATCTGGATTTTTTTTATGCGCCAGATGCAGTCCGGCGGTGGCAAAGCCATGTCCTTCGGCAAAAGCCGGGCCCGCCTGATGACGGAAAGCTCTGTCAAGGTCACCTTCAAGGACGTAGCCGGCATCGAGGAAGCCAAAGAGGAAGTCGCTGAGATCATTGAATTTCTCAAAGACCCCAAGAAATTCACCCGCCTGGGAGGCCGTATTCCCAAAGGGGTCCTCCTGGTAGGCGCGCCGGGGAGCGGCAAAACGCTGCTGGCCCGGGCCATCGCCGGCGAAGCCGGGGTTCCCTTTTTCAGCATCAGCGGCTCCGACTTCGTGGAGATGTTCGTGGGTGTGGGCGCCGCCCGGGTCCGGGATCTCTTTATCCAGGCCAAGAAGAACGCCCCCTGCATCATCTTCATCGACGAAATCGACGCCGTGGGCCGTCATCGGGGCGCCGGTTTGGGGGGCGGGCATGATGAACGGGAACAAACCCTGAACCAACTGCTGGTGGAAATGGACGGCTTCGAGGCCAACGAGGGTGTCATCCTCATCGCCGCCACCAACCGCCCGGACGTCCTTGATCCGGCTTTGCTGCGCCCCGGCCGCTTCGACCGGCAGGTGGTAGTGCCCATCCCCGATCTCAAAGGCCGGGAAGCCATTCTCAAAGTCCATACCCGCCGTACCCCCCTGGCCGCCGCGGTGGACCTGTCGGTATTGGCTCGCAGCACCCCCGGCTTTTCCGGCGCGGACCTGGAAAATCTGGTCAACGAAGCCGCCCTGCTCGCAGCCCGGGTCAACCGGGAAAACATCAGCATGGATGACTTTGAGCACGCCAAGGACAAGGTTCTCATGGGGACCGAGCGCAAAAGTCTCATTCTGAGCGACCGGGAACGCACCAACACCGCCTATCACGAGGCCGGCCACACCCTGGTGGCCAAGCTCATCCCGGGCACCGATCCCATTCACAAAGTCACCATTATTCCCCGGGGACGGGCTCTGGGCGTCACTCAGCAGCTTCCCCTGGATGAACGCCATACCTACCCCAAAGACTACCTGATAGCCACCCTCACCGTCCTGCTGGGAGGCCGGGCCGCCGAGGACCTGGTGTTTAATCAGTTCACCACCGGTGCCGGCAACGACCTGGAACGGGCCACCGACTTGGCTCGCAAAATGGTCTGCAACTGGGGCATGAGTGAAGAACTGGGCCCCATCACCTTCGGCCGCCGGGATGAACACGTCTTTTTGGGTCGGGAAATTTCGCAGGCCAAGGACTTTAGCGAAGAAACCGCCCGTCTCATCGACCACGCCATGAAAAATTTGGTGGAAGGCGCCTACCAGCAGGCCAAGGCTTTGCTGGCCACCCACCGGGCCGTGCTTCAGACTCTGGCCCAGGCGCTCCTGGACCGGGAAACCCTGGACTCCCAGGAAATTGAACAGCTAATCAACTCCTTCAAAACGGAGCCCGAAGAGCCGGAAACCCAGGAGGAGGTCGGCCCCCTGCCCCTGGGATTTCAGCAGGCCTGACATGACGGAGGGGCTGACGGTTGTGCCTGTCCCCACCTCCTCAGGGGGTGAAGTTTGGAAAAATTTACTGATCCAGCCCCCTCCCATCATCATGGGGGTGGTCAACGTCACCCCCGATTCCTTCGCCGACGGGGGCCTTTTTTTTGACCAGGACGCCGCAGTCCGCCAGGCCCTGGCCCTGGTAAACGCCGGAGCCGACCTTCTGGACATCGGCGGCGAGTCCACTCGGCCTTATGCCGATCCCACCCCGTTAGAAGAAGAGCTCCGCCGGGTTCTTCCGGTCATTGAACGGGTCCGGGCCCAATCTCCGGTCCCTGTTTCCATCGACACCTACAAATCAAAGGTGGCCCGAGCCGCTCTGGATGCCGGCGCGAAAATCATCAATGACATCAGCGCCCTGCGGTTTGACCCCGACATGGTCCATTTGGCCCGGGATGCAAAAGTCCCCGTCATTCTCATGCACATGCAGGGCACCCCCCGGGATATGCAGTCCAAGCCCCATTATGATGATCTCATCGGCGAACTGCACGCCTTCTTCGAGGAGCGGCTGCAATTCGCCCTGTCCCACGGCCTCTCCCGGGAGTTTTTGGCTCTGGACCCGGGCATCGGCTTTGGCAAAACCTTTCAGCATAATATGGAAATTATCAATAACCTGGACGCCTTCCTGGACCTGGGCTGTCCCCTGGTCATCGGCCCTTCCCGCAAAGCTTTTCTGGGTCATCTCCTGGGAGGCCGACCCCCCGCGGAACGGGACCTGGGCACTCTGGCCGCCCTGGCCGTGGCCGTTCAGCGGGGCGCCCACCTGGTCCGGGTGCATAACGCCGATTATGCCAAACAATTTTTTACCGTCTTGAACGCCATCGGCCAGACCGGACGCCACTCGTCTTTCTGAATTCATGGAACAATTATTTCTCAACCTGAGATGGCAGGACGCCCTGGACATTATCCTGGTGGCCGTCATCATTTATCAGGTTTTTCTCATCCTGCGCGGCACCCAGGCCATCTGGGTTCTGGCCGGTCTTTTTTTTCTGTTTCTGTCGTATTTGGGCGCGCGCTACCTGGAGCTTTTTACCCTCGAATGGCTCCTGGACAGCGTCATGAAAAGCTTCTTCCTCATTATTATCATTCTGTTTCAGGCCGATATCCGCCGGGTTTTGAGCCGCATCGGCCGTCGGGCTCTGGCCCCCCACGGCGCCGCGGAACCCCAAACCATGGAAGAAATCTGCGAAGCCGCCGAAACCCTGTCCAATTACCGCATCGGCGGCCTCATTGTCGTTGAACGCCAGGTCGGCCTCTCGGAGTACCTGGAGGGTTCCATACGC
>CAZLRL010000211.1:0-5523 GCA_964561645.1 uncultured Desulfobacterales bacterium | reverse complement strand
AAAGCTTTTCGCCTAAAAGGCGAAGGTTTTTAACCTAGAGCGTGGAAAAATAAATTTGACGGTGAGAACTATATGAACCAGTGTAATGTCAAGCTTTATGCGTTATCCACGTGTGGACACTGCCGGGACACCAAGGCGTTTCTGGGGGAATGCGGCATTGATTATGATTGTGTTGATGTGGATAAGTTAGATGAGACGGAAAGAAAAAAAGTCTTGAAAGAAATTATGGATTTAAGTCGGGACTGTGCCTTTCCTACCTTGGTAATAGGAGATAAAGTAGTGGTCGGTTTCAAGAAAGAAGAAATCAAGCAGTTGCTGGGTATATCATGAACGTTGAAAAGCTATATGACATTTTAAAAGAAGCCCAGGAAGCTAAAGGTTATTATTTTAATAAGGATAAAAAGAAGGTTTTTGATCTCTTAGAGGGACTGCTGGTCAATAAAGAGCGTTATGGGTACATGTGCTGCCCGTGTCGATTGTCGGCTAATGATCGGGAGTGGGATAAAGATATCATCTGCCCCTGTGTCTACCGGGAACCCGATGTGGCCGAGTATGGCAGTTGTTATTGCAATCTCTATGTCTCACGGGCCTGGAACGAAGAGAAGATCCCCCACGAATATGTGCCGGAGCGGCGGCCGCTGGAAAAGCGCCTGCGGCTTTAAGTTCCGGCAGGGCGGCCGGGGAAAAGGATTGGCTGGGGAAAGGAGAAGGTATGGCGCGGATTGACGATTATAAAACGGCCCGGGCGTTGTCGGTCGAAGAATTGGCCCAACGCAATCCCAAATGGGTGGCCAACCGGAGCCGTGCCGAATATTTTTATGAAAATGGGCAGGAGGGCCTGGTGCTGCCTTATTTCGGCGAGCCCCGCCGGGTGGTGTGGCCCGAAGTCACGGTGACCGCGCCGGAACGCGAGGCTGAACCGCCCTTGACCGAGCAGATCCTTATTCTGCACTACCTCCAGACTACTTCCGGGCAGGAGCCGGAGGGGGTCAGTGTGGATTTCAAGCAGGTGCCCCAGGGGAGTTTTTACTGGTCCGCGTTCGTGTCCCGGGCCAAAAAACCCCTGCTCATGACCTTTGGGGCCAATCCGGATTTCTACCTGCAGGTGGCCACCTCCCTGGGCGGGGTCCCTCAACCCCTGGGGGATGCCGCGGCCCAATTTCTGGCCTTCCCCCTGGTGCCGGTCACCCACGTGCTGTGGGCGGGAGACGAGGAATTCGACCCGGACGCCAGCATCCTGTTCGATGTCACCATACCCGGCCATTTGCCCACCGAGGACATCGCGGCCCTGGCCGGGGCCTCGGTTTACCGGCTCATGGCCGCGGCCCGGGAGATGAAAGCCAAAAAGTAGCCCCGGGGGCCTCAAGTACCGGAAAAAGAAACCGATAATTCCGGTGCCGGCTGTCCTGGCCGGGGGGGTTGCAAAACCTCCAGAAATGATTACAATATCAATGAAGGGGGGCGAAACGGCTTCGACGTAGATGGAAAACTTTAAGTTGCATGCCGAGGTCCTGTCCGCTCGTAAAACGGGTAGGGAACTTAAAAGTGCCGACAACTACGGCTACGCTCTAGCTGCATAAAGCTAGCGTCTGAGACCTCTAGCCAGGAGGAGCCTCAGACGACGGAATCCTGGCGAAGCCGTCATCCAAGTCTGCGGTTTGGCGGACGAAAATTACAGCAGTCTAGTTCCCGAAAATTCCGCCGGTGGAAGTCTCAGGGGGCGAACGTAATACGCCGGCTAAGCATGTAGACGCTTAAAGGGACTATTTGCGGACGCGGGTTCGACTCCCGCCGCCTCCACCAGTTAACTTATTGAAATCATTAAGCCTCATTCGGGAGAATGAGGCTTTTTTGCGTCATTAGACCGTCAGTAAGACTGATCTTAAAAACAGTCGCTCATGAGCCCTTGGCTCTCTCAAAACCATGAAAAGGCCTGGTGGCAAAGGTGTCCCCACCTGTGCGTGGACAGCCGAGGGCGGCTGTCCCACACCTGAAGGGCGAACTTTTCCAAGCAGATAATTGCCTGTGGCGAGGGAATAGAAATTCTCCTTCGACCGGTGCCACTCCCTGACCCGAAACCAGCCTCTAGGATTATTCCGAAAACTAACCCCCATGAAAATTGATCCCATCACCGGGAAGGCTTACCTCAAGGAGTGGGAAGGGGATTTGTCCCGTATTCATAAGGCGGGATTTTCCTGTGGCTACGTCCAGATCGTGGACCTTGTAACGGGGCAGAAGTTTTGGCAAGTGGACGCTGTGAAGGGGGAAGGCCCCGTTTAGTGGTGGAAATGCCGACACTTGAAGAAGCAGTGTGTGAATTATTACAAAAAGCGTTTAATGTCCCCTTCGGGGAATGGGAGAAAATCCCTCCCCTTCAGGCCAAGACCAGACCAGTCGGGCTAATAGCACCTGGTGAAGGCAAGGGATTGCAGGAACTGATCTATTCAGGAAATTCTTATAAAAACCTCAGGCTGTTATGCCTCTTAACCTGTCCTTCCCATGGAGTCCACTCGAGTTTCTTGACAAATTAGCTGCGCTTGTGGCAATGTGAAGCAAAGAATGCTAATGACTCCCGGCTTTATCTATCTCAAAACCTCCACTCATTAGATGCCATGCAGTTGGTGATCAACACCCCAGGAACCCTGATCACCCAGAAGGACGGGGTTTTTCGCCTGAAGCAGCAGGATCGGATGGTCGACATCTCGCCTTTGAAGGTGGAGAGTATGGTCATCTCCAACCAGGCCATGATTTCCACCCAAGCCGTGGCCCTGGCCCTGGAGCACAATATCGACATCATCTTCCTGGATGGCTTTGGCGATCCTGTGGGACGCGTCTGGTTCGCACGCCTGGGGAGCACTGCCTTGATTCGACGGCGGCAACTGGAAGCGGCAGAAAGCCCTTTGGGCATCCGTTTAGTGACCGATATGGTGGGCCAGAAGCTGGCCAACCAAATTAATTTCTTGAAGAAATTGATGCACGCCCGGCCGGGCCGGGAGGAGCACTTTCAACCCGCCATAGAGCAGCTGACCAGGTGTAAGGCAGAATTGCCCCGAGAGGGGGCGGCCTTGGAAACCGCCCGGAACAGCATTATGGGGCTGGAGGGAGTGGCCGGTCGTGCTTATTTCCAGTGCTTGGCAGGTCTCATGCCGGAAAAATACCGCTTTTCAGGCCGTTCCCGGCGCCCCGCCAAAGACCCGTTTAATGCCTGCCTGAACTATGGCTACGGCATGCTCTATGGTTTTATCGAGAAGGCTTGCATCCTGGCGGGGTTGGACCCGTTTGTGGGTTTTTTGCACACGGACAACTATAACAAGAAATCCATGGTTTTTGACCTCATTGAACCTTTCCGGATCTTTGCTGAGCAAACCGCGGTGTACCTGTTCACCGGTAAGAAGATGAAAGACGAATATTTTGACGTCAAGGAAAAAGCGGTGTCCCTGAATCAAAAGGGAAAGCCCGTGGTCATCGAGTCCATGCAGCAACACCTGGATGAACCGGTGCGCTACCGTCGGCGCAACGTCAAACGCCGCCATATCCTGCAGCACGAGGCCCACCGGCTGGCCCAGGTGCTCCTGGCCGAACCAGGTGAGCCGCGCCCCGACTGGCTAACAATCAAGGAGTTTTGAGGAGGAGGACATTGGCCTCCGTCCTGGTGTGGATCATTTACGACATCGTGGACGACAAAGCCCGCCTGCGGGTGGCCAAGGTCTGCAAACAGTACGGCCTGGAACGGGTGCAGAAGAGCGCCTTCCTGGGGAGGCTGGAATCGAGCCGCTTCGACGAGTTGGCCCTCAAATGCCGGAAACTCATCGACGAGGACCAGGACAGCATCTACCTTTTCCCCTTTTGCCAGGAGGACTTCCGGCGCATCCAGGTCCTGGGCCAGGGCTTCGACCCCAAGCTGGTGAACGAAGAAATTTTGGCGAGGTTTTTTTGATTCTCCACAGGATCAAATCCGGTCAATAATCAGGGGAAACTCCATTGGTTAAGATCAAGATTCTCAGAGTAATTTTCGACTTTGACATTCAGATCAGGGAAATTCCTGCCTTTCGGGCTGCGGTTATTGAAAAAGTGGGCCGTGAGAACATCCTCTTTCATAATCATTTGGGCCAGAATTTCCGCTATGGCTACCCGCTAATCCAATATAAGGCGATCAGAGGCAACCCGGCAATTGTCTGCATTAATGAAGGCTCAGAAGAGGTACTAAAATTTTTTGAACAAACCGATTGGGACATCGTTTTAAACGGAAGGAAGGTGGAGGCAGAAATCAAGCATCTCTCCTTTGACTATTTTTCTTGCGGAATCTCAGAAAAAGCTCAGAGGTACAAAATACATAACTGGTTTGCCCTAAATGAAGATAATTTTAAAACCTTCTGCAATCTCAAGGAAGAGAAGGCAAAAAGAAATTTTTTGGAAAATATAATGATAGGCAACATCCTGTCCTTTGCCAAAGGCATCCAGTGGACGGTGGCTGACCGCATCCAACTGACCATAACCAGGATACCTCAGGGACACCTCTTTTCTTTTAAAAATCATCAGATGGTGGGTTTTTACCTGGATTTTGTCACCAACGTAAATTTGCCGGAACATATCGGCTTAGGGAAATCCGTGGCCCGGGGTTTCGGCCTGATCAGAAAGGCGACCGCCATATGAGCCTGAGGCAATTAACCGGGGACCCCTTTGTGGACGTGGGAGCACTGGTCATAGAGACCCTCCCCCAGCAAAGCCTGGAAGATAAAATCCGCTTTGCTACGGATGTCTATGTGGACAGGTGGCAAGGCAAGCTCCACTCTCTTTTCTTGCATTCCAAAATTACCCATATTCATGCCAAAACTGCCAAGCAAAAACGGGGGAATTCCCTTAAATACTATTTGGGTCTCCTGAATGATGAGGGGGCCGCAAAAGAAAAAGGCTATTGCCGCATCTGCGCCCAGGAAGGGCCGCTGTTTGAGGGGGGTCGGGATACATACCCCCTTTCAGGCTCTGGAGAATTTATCAATTTCCATCATTTCCATGACGGCGGCTTACTTCTATGCAGAAATTGTCTAATTAAGGCCTATTTTATTCCTCTTGGAGTGTTGAACTGCGGAAAACGCCTCATGATCTTACAGGTACAAAATGAGGTTTCGGCCAAGTTCTGGCAGGAAGAAGTTATTCTACATAATCTTGACAAGATACATAGGAATACTTCCGAGGGCATCCTACAATATAATTTTTTTAGGCCACAGAATGCGTTATTTCATCTAGCCGGAAGAATCATTATACGCTTTAGTGACCTGCCATCGGTCTCGATCAGATTATTCTCTTTTACCAACTTCGGCAGTAAACCCGATATAGCCATCTACGATATGCCGAACCGGGTTTATTCATTTCTTCAGAGGGTCTTAAAACCGGACGTGGAGAAGGACTGGCGATATTTTGTCAAGAGGCATTTCAGGTTGAAATCAGCCGATTTTGATGAAACGTCCCAAGAGTGGTTTTTACATAAAAAAGGAGAATCTCTCAAAATTGAGATCAATGATT
>CAZLRL010000210.1:4324-5531 GCA_964561645.1 uncultured Desulfobacterales bacterium | reverse complement strand
CCGATCTTGGCGCTCCATTTCCTGATAGGCCAACTCCAGGGCATACCCGCACAGGGTGTGGCCCAGGTCCCGGGGTCGCGGGGCCTGCTCCAGGGTGCGGCCCACCAGTTCCCGGGCCAGATAGGGCACATCCGGGCAGCCGCCGCCGGAGATATTGACGATCACCCGGGTTTCCTTGTCCACGGTCAGCTTCATGTTGGCGGCCCGCACCATGAGCCAGGGCCCGAAATCCTTGACTTGAAAAAGGTCCACGGGCTTGAGCAGGGGAGCGCTCACCGGCACCACCTCCAGGGGGCTCAAGCCCACCCGGTCCAAAACTCTGAGGATGTTCAGCTCTTCGATGATGGGAATCTCGATGACCAGGTCGCAGCCGCTCTGGATCTCGGGGGGCGGGCCTATGACGCGGATGGGCCATCCCCCTTCCTTGAGGGCTTTCTCAGCCCGAATAACCTCGCTGGTGTGGGAGAACACCAGGATGCCCCGGTCGCCCGTGGGAACGGGCGCGGCGCGCAGTGGATCGCGTTTTCCGAAAGACCACCAGGCCATATTTCCTCCGTTGGATCAGTGCAAAGATCAAGGTTCAAGGTTCAAGGTTCAAGGTTCAAAGTTAATGCAGGGTACACATGGTACACCATGAAGCATTTAATATTATTCAAAGTTTTTGCCACACCCACCGGGACCACAGGTGTCCCGCCTGGGCCGCCCAGGCAAGATGCCTGTGTTCCCGCGGTCCTAACCGCGCCTCAGCCTTTGTGCAAGGTAATCCGGTATTCTTCCCCGTCGGGCTGGACGTCTCTGACCTGCCAGCCAAGGCTGGCCGCGGCCCGGCTGACATTTTCCCGGGACGTGTCCGTGTCCACCAGGACCACCAGTTCCCCCTGATTCAGGGTGCGCAATTTTTCCATGGTCAGCAACACGGGCTGGGGGCAGGAGAGCCCCCGGGCATCTAGATGTTCAGACATGGTTTCCTCCGTGGTTTCAAAATTTTTTTCAGGCCTTTTGTCGCATGGTAAAGCCGATAAAGAGCAGGACAATCAGGCTGATAATGACCGCGGCGATGCCGTGGGGGCCCACTCCCTTGAGGGAGCTGGCCAGCCCGAAGTTGTGGGAGACGGCCGCGCCGATGATCATGCCCAGGGCGAAAACCGCCGCGTCCCCGTCGCCCTCGCCGGCCATGAAGAGCTGGCGCCCGGGGCAGCCCCCCGCC
>CAZLRL010000210.1:743-4314 GCA_964561645.1 uncultured Desulfobacterales bacterium | reverse complement strand
GCGAAGGCCAGGCCCGCCACCACCATACCCATGAAATTCCACAACTGCATGGTGTGCGCCACCGGCTGGCCCACAAAGCCCGGGTGAAACTGGTCGAGGACCAGGTTGGTCAGGAAAGCCGCCACCAAGAGGGCCACGAGTCCGGAAAGGAGGTGCATTTGCCGGAAGAGAAACAAATCCCGGAAAGCTCCCATGGTGCAAAAACGGCTGCGTTGGGCCACCGCGCCGATGGCCAGACCCACGACCAGAGAGATGGCTAAAGGCGCATGCATGGCCCCTGGGCCTTTAAGGCTGTAAAACAGGATACCGCTCTTGTCCTGGTCGGGAATTTGCGGATAAATGAATCGCAAAGCCAGCAGGCCCAGAATAACCAGGGGAAAGAGCCAGCCCACCGAGGGATAGGCCTTTTGGGACCGTCCCAGGTTGTAGCCCCCTTTGAAAAACAGGGCGCCGAGGCCGATGCCTGCAGCCAGGCCCAGCAGGCCAAAAATGGCGTTGCCGTCCCCGCCGGCCAGGCGCAGCAGGGCTCGCCAGGGGCAGCCCAGGAAGACCAGGGCGCCGATCATGGCGATCATCCCCAGGATGAAGCGCACGATGGGGGCCGACCCGGCCCGGGGCCGGAATTCTTTGAATACGTAAGCGGAAGCCATGGCCCCCAGAACGAACCCCAGGATCTCCGGCCGCAGATATTGCACCACCGCGGCCCGGTGCATGCCGATGGCCCCGGTGATGTCCCGCTCAAAACAGGCCACGCAAATGCCCATGTTCCCGGGGTTGCCCCACTTTTGCAGCAAGGCGGCGAAGATGCCGATAAAAACACCTACGCTGATGATCCCGGTCCGGGAGGCAAAAAATTTTTTTATACCAGACATTTCACCCTATCCTCCATCCCCTTGCTATCGCCTGGTTCCCGCGTTTTTTTGTGGTGGGCTGAACTCACGACAATTACCCCGCCGGCTCCAGGCAGTTAAAGAGTTTCTTCCTTGCATTTCAAAAACTTACCGGCACGAATTTCAGCCGGTCTGCCCCGGTTGCTTATCGGCCTGAAGCATTACCGATGATGACAAACCGCAAACCGCGGGCGCGGTTCTGTCCATCACCTTTCCCAGGTGTGAAGCCGAAATTGAGGCTGGCAGAGGGCGGTTCGTGGAGATGCTTGCCCGGCGAGGGGAAGGGAGGGTCTGGAGGGAACTTCGGTGAAACTACCCGGAGTTGAGCTGATCCCAGGCGCTCCGTTCCCGCGACGGCCAGCCGCTTTCGGTTGAGAACCTTGCCAAGGCTCTCAGAACACCCGGGCTTCAGGATTTCCTGCGAATAACGAGCACTGGGCGGTGCACCTGGGAATCACCTCCTTTGCGAAAATTTTCTCGATTATAGGACATTCGTTCCCAAAGTCAAAAATATTTTTCAAGAAGTGACACGACCACAAGGCTTTCCACTTCTGCCGGCTCCGCCGACTCCGGCCAAGCTATCAGAAAAATAGGTTTGGCAACAGCTCTTAGCCGACAGGTTTATCTGGCGATAACAGGAGGCTGGGAAAGGAGGGGAAGTTTTTAAGGTCTCTGGATTATGACAGGTATTTAGCTAATTATTTCACAAACTTGACAAGTTAAGGATAGTGGTAATTTTATGATTAATTTTTACGAAGTCCATTACATTCCAGGGACTATCACATTGTGCGAGATCGAGATCAGAGCTCTGGTTCCTGTCGACACAAATGGGGACGGAGAACGAGACCAAATCATCATTGTCGGAGTTGTTGAAGATTGCACGGCGGTAAGTGTCGGGATTTTTAACGCTCCAGTGCCTCCAGGGACACCTATCTCCGCCGCCGGGGCCGTGAAGCAGGCGACTATTCTGGGCGCAGGAGTGAGTGCTCACGGCGTTTCCCCTACCGGTAACCAGCGGGTCTTTACTGCCACCTTTACCCTGGGAGACACCACTATTTTCAAGGGCGGTTGCAACGAGCCACCCCCCAGCCCCATCGGTTTTCTCGCCGTCTGTGAGCGGGACCCCGCCACCTGCCGCGACGACTTTTTGTGGGATCAGCTGATTGACTGTGAGGAGGGCGAATGTCCCGACATCTCGATCGATGCCGATGTCTCTGATCAATGCAATGTGTCACTGTCGATTATCGTTGCACCCTTCGTGCAGGGACTCAGCACCGAGGTGGATTTCGGCGATGGAACCAGCGAAACTGTTGCCATACAGGAAGGACCAACCGTCGCCGGGGTGGCGTTGGGCCAGGCGGCGGTGACCCACAACTATGACGCTCCCACCGCCACCACCTTCCAGGTCGTGGTGAGTATTTCAGATCAACCTGAGTGCTCTGAGGTCATCGATATCCCGGTCCCCGCCTGTCCCCCCGCCCCGACGCCTCCGTGTCCGGTAACTCAGGTTCAGCTTGCTCTGGAAAACCCCCCGCCTAACTTCAGGGAGGGGGACTGCCTTCCTCCCGGAAGCTATACCATTGTTGCCACTGTAGTGCCGGCTGGGGCAACGAATACGTTCATCTGGAGCGTGGACGGAATCCAGGCTGTGGTCGGGGAACGGGGGGTCACAGCCATATCTGGCAACCGACTCACAGTTCAACTAAGTGACTCCTCCCTTTCGGTCTCCGTAATTGCGGCCGGCTGCGCCAGCGACGGGATCGATCTGCACCCCTGTGGGGGTGACTGTTGCCCCGAACTGGAGGGCCTTGCGGCACCCTGCATGGTGCGGTGTCCGCCTGAGGCGGCGTCGACAACGGCGACGCTCACTGCGACCGGGACTGACCTTGATTGCGCCGAAACCTTTTCCTGGGACTTCGGTGACGGCGCCACGTCCGAAACCATTCAACCGACCGCAACGCACACCTACCCGCGTCGCGACCGATTCGAGGCGTCGGTAACCATGATTCGTCCCCGCCAGTGCGGGAGACCACGCACCCAGCGGGCAACCACTACGGTGGAGCCGTGTCCGCCACCCTGCTATTGTAATTTCCTGGCCATCGCTACGGCCTTTTTGCTTCTGGCGTTCCTGTCGCTGATGCCGATCATAGCCTGCACAGCTGATCCGGGGACCAAGCAATTTTTCCTCATCCTGATGCTGGTCGTGGTGGTCTTGCTGGTCATAGCATGGCTATGGTGGCTTCTTGATCCGTGCTGCAAACCGACGCCCTGCGAGCACCTCAGGATTTTATTCTGGGTCTTCTCCTGGGCGCTTGTCGTTGTGGGCCTACTCGCGATTATGCAGTTCTGCGTTTCTGCCCTTCCCTTCGGTCTACTTTATGTCATTATCCAGCAGGTCTTTCTGAGGCTCATCAATGACCAAGGTTGCGACCCCGGACCGCCGGACATTTTCAGCTGGCCATTTCCGGCCTGTCGGTAAGGCCGCAGGCAACCGAAGAATTTCCAAGTATGAGATGCTTCGCCACGCTCACCACGAAAAGAAAACCATGAAAATGTAGGGCGAACACTGCCCTCCGATTCCGAACCGCTTAAGTGAACCATATTGATACTAGCCCCCGTGCCGGCGCACGATTTGCACGAACAGGTCCTCCAGGGTGGGCTCGGCCAGGGCCAGGTCCACT
>CAZLRL010000210.1:0-733 GCA_964561645.1 uncultured Desulfobacterales bacterium | reverse complement strand
CGTCCGACAGGGCCTGGGCCAGGGCCTGTTGGTCCGCGGCCCGGTCCTCCACGGTGACCACGAGGCGGTCTCCCATGGCCAGCACCTGGCGGGCCGCGGGGTGGTCCTCCAGAACCCGGCGGGCCTGCCGCAGATCCTCGACCCTGACCTCGACCAGCTCCCCCTCAAAGGAGGCCTTGATGTTCTGAGGGGTGTCAGCCACCAGCAGCCGCCCCTGGTGCATCAGGCCCACCCGGTGGGCCCGTTCGGCTTCGTCCATGTACGCGGTGGACAGAAAAATGGTGATGCCGGTTTTCTGGAGCTGATAGAGAATGTGCCAGAATTCCCGCCGGGACACGGGGTCCACCCCGAAAGTGGGCTCATCCAGGAACAGGACCTGGGGCCGGTGGATGAGGGCGCACACCAGCCCCAGCTTCTGGCGCATACCCCCGGAGAGGTTGATGGCCAAGCGGTCGGTAAAGGGCTCCAGGCCGGAAAAATTTAGGAGTTCCGGCACCTGGCGCGCCCGGGTCTCCCGGTCCACCCGGTACAAATCGGCATAAAAGAAGATATTTTCCGACACCGTCAGGTCGTCATAGAGCCCGAAACGCTGGGGCATGTAGCCGATTTCCCCCCGGACCCGGTCGCCCCGGGTCACGGTGTCAAAGCCCAGTATTTCGGCCCGTCCCTCATCCGGGTCCATGAGCCCCACCAGCAGGCGCATGGTGGTGGTTTTGCCGGCGCCGTCCGGGCC
>CAZLRL010000209.1:0-5534 GCA_964561645.1 uncultured Desulfobacterales bacterium | reverse complement strand
GGTTTCAATCCTTGTTTTATTGGATGGTCAACTTTAACTCCGTTTCCCAAAATAACCAAAAATAATCAATGGGTTCTCCATTTTTTGACAAGTCCTCTTCGAGCCTTGACCAAGCCCGTTCGCCGTCACAGGATACCATTTGGGTGTCGCCGGAGAGGAGTTAACCCTTCAGGATTTTTATTAATCCAGCTTCAGATAACCTTTTCGCAAATATTCCGGTAGCAGCAATCGGCGCATCGGGCCCGGTACGGCGTCGATTTGGGGTAGACGCCTTTCAGCACCACCTGCAGAAGTTCGGCGATGATCTTCTCCAATTCCCCATACATCTTGGCGGTGATGGGCACCTCCACCAGTTTATTGCGGCTGCGGGTGTACACGATGTAACCCCGGTTGACCGGCACCTGGTAGTTGTCCTGGATCAACTGACCGTAAAAGGTCAATTGAAACTTATGGTTTTTAAAGATCCTCTCTTTGTACTCGGCAAATTTATAGTCCAGTGGCGCCGCAGTCCCATCTTTGAGGAACAGGATTTCATCGACAATCCCCCGAATCCCCTTGGGCGAAGACAGATAGACTGAATTTTTTCTGTTCAGGCAACCCAAATTTTTCCGCAAATAATCTGGGTTAATCCTACCTTTCTCCTCGTGAATCGCCCTTCCCTTTTGAACTTTGAAACGTTTCTCCTGGTGCTCGGGTATGTGCAAGTATAGCTCGAAATACGAAAATCTCGGACAATACAGAAACTCCAAAACGTCTGTAGCTGTTAAGAAAAAGCCGGCACCCAGGCTCTCATTATCTTCATGACAATCAAATTGTTCTATGTTGGAAAACATCATTACTGGCCATTAAGATTTATATTAAAAAACAATTGTAGTGCTAAGACTTGATATGTCTTCCTCTGTCAAGAGACCCAGTTGCGGATCATAATTACATTTTATCAGCCAATATTTGATGTTACAGCTTCCGGCTTTTTTCTTATAAACTGCTGTATCTTTCTCTATAAGCCCAGCTTTGAGAAGTCTGATAAAAGTAGCAATATGCAGGTTGATGGATAAACTCTCGGCTTTCAAAAACTCGTATTCGGCGATGGCATTTTCATAATCGAGCTGATAACATACCGGTATTACAGAAATTCCGGTGAACTTTTTATAGAAACTTTCTTCTTCTTCCTGGTGCGACCTAAAGGGTTTTAGCCGGTTGAGGCTCTCTGCGAACCCTTGCTTGGTTTCTTCGTATTTGATCCTATCGGGCCAATCGGGGTAGACCTCATCCAGCAGGTGGGGGAGCTCCTTTTCCTGTAGCACAGTTACCCCCTCTAAAATCTGCAAGGTCCGCGCCACATTATCTGGCGGATAGATATAATGATCGTGTTCGCCCCCTTGGCGGCAGACATGGACGGGGCAGATGCCTTTCCGGCGTCGCCGATTAATGCGCCCGAATCTCTGGATCAGGGCATCCAAGGGAGCCGGTTCTGTAAACATCAGGTCAAAATCGATATCTAAACTGACCTCGATGGCCTGGGTGCCTACCAGCAGGATGACCTCATCGTTGCCTAAGGCCCTTTCTTTGGCGAAACGATGTTCAGCGATGAACCGAGAATGTAACAACACACTCTTATTTTCTGCTACTCCTTCTTTTAGCCGGCGGAACATTTCCTGGGCCCGGGCTACAGTATTGCAGACCACGATCACTTTCAAGCCTTTTGCCAAGTTTTCTTTAATAGCGGGGACTCGAGCAAAAATATTGCCATCGTGAAGGTAAACACAATGTCGGGTGAATTTCTCCAGGAGCTCTTGGTCGGCTCGGACAATCTCCGCACGGCCCAGGGCATCAACTAATTCTTGCAACATAAAGGCAGGAAGGGTGGCGGTCATCACCAAAACTCTGATTTTAAGATGTTGGCGCAACCAGTTAAGGGAGGCGGAAATTTGGGCAAAGGTTTGGGAATCATAGGCATGTATTTCGTCAAAGATGAGCATGGCCCCGGCTAATTCCGAGAACCCCATCTCAAAGCCTTTAACTCCATAACAATACTTTAATATCTGGAAGGGGGTCACTACTTTGAGAGGGTGAACCATTTGTCTATGGAGATCTTTTAGTTTTTTTAATGTGGTTTGAGATTCGAGAGGATCGTTACTCTGATCTTCTAAATATTGGGCTAAATATTGGTCTATTTTCCCATGCCTCACACCTACATAGACAGTCCGGCCCGGTCTGGCGCCTTCCTCTTCAAAATCTTTGATCAGACGTTGGTGCATGGCATTGATGGAGGCCGTATAGGGTAAGACATAGAATACCCGCCCCTGGTGCCCGCCTTGCAGTTGTTTCCGGACCCAGCGCAGGGCGGCCTCAGTTTTTCCGGACCCGGTGGGGGCCAGCAAGAAGAGGTGGCCGTCGATGTCGCCGCATTGTTTTTGGTGAGGAAACCAACGGCTCTCAAATTTATCTAAAAAACAGAAGGATTGGGGGCTGAGGGTGGGGAGGTCTTTAACTTCAGCCGACCCCAATTGATCGCAGATTTTGGTGCAACCCAGCAAAAGCATTTGCTGCCAATAAGTTTTGTCTGCAGGATCGGCACCGCGTTGCAGATAGGGCCTGGCATACTTCCGGATGGGATTCTCCTGTGAGGCAAAATCAACGGGGGTTAGGATAAATTGACGTGGGCGGTGGACATATCGGTTATAGCAATCCTGCAAGCGTTTCTTCAATTCAACCAGGTAAAGGACCTCCAATTGTCGTTGCAGGTTTTCCTGGAAATCAAAGGGATTAACAGTAAGATTGTTAAGGGCAAGATTTTTAGCGTACTCTGCCACCTCCCTGTCGGAGAGGTCATTATAAACAAGTTGGTCAAAATCCTTATGGTGTCCCAGAATGCACTGGGAAATTAACTCTTTTTGATGGGGAGCCAGCGGCAGCATCTCCACAAAAGGCACGCTGAAGATTTCATGCCGCCGCCGCATCCAGTGACTGTTTTGGCCCTTTAACAATTTCTGGAACTCTTTATGGGCCTTGCCCCAGTCATGGAAATAGACTGTGCAAAACAAGAGATCAAAGAAGTCTTCCAGGCCCACCAGGGACGGGATCACCGGCAAGGCCCGGCAGAGGGCTTGATAGACCTGAAGGCAGTCTTCGATATGGGCCAGCAGGCTTTTGCCGTCCGATTTGGCCAGCACCCTATCAGGTTCAAGGGTGTGGGAAGGTGTGGGAGTTGCTGCTGGTTTCATTGCAAGCCGGTATAATCATGCCAATAAATTTCGTGGCCCATCTCCTCATCCATGAAACCGGCTGTTGGAAGGGCTTGGGGTTGCCGGTAATCATATTCCAAGAGAAAAAAGGGGCTGGTGCCAAGATTGCGGCGTGGGATGTCTTCGGTAAAGCCGAGGGGGAGGGCCTGGATGGGGGCCGTCAGAGGAATGGGGCCCAGGGGAACCACGGTGCCCTTGAGGTCTTTTAACACGCTTAACGGTTTCAGTTCTACCTCGTCGACGTTGTCCACCGTGGCCAAATCATTGGAGCGCCCCAGTAGCAGTTGAAAATGCGGCGCCAGGAAGGACCTTGCTGCCTCGCGGTCGGTGAGGTAGAGCCATAAAGTGTTGTCAAAAAGGATCTGGCGGCGGATGATGTTGGACTTGGTAGTGAGGGGCGCTGATTTCTTCGTAAATTGATAGATGGTCTCGATTTCAATGGTCTGAGCCACAAACTTGAAGACAAAGCCCAGGGCCAACTGGTAGGCGGAACAGTATCCCCCCAGGGCGGCTGAAATCAACCCATAAAGGGTAGACAAGGGCGGCACCGGCAGGGATGGTTGATAACCGCTGATGAGATTGGGATAGCGAAAACTGGCCGTCCAACTGCTCAGGATGATTCGATAAGCCTTCATAACTGACTACCCTTTATGGCAGGTGCTGCTCCACTTCTTTGACATACTCCTTGATGGCCTCATTGACTGAGCCATAGAAGATCCGCGGGTCAGAATTGGCATAGGCTTGCAAGTCTTTTTCCAGTTCATCCATAAACCCCAGGCGGCGGCCAAGATAAACCTTACCGAGAAGACGGTCGGAGTAATCCTTGATCACCTGTTTCAAGGCTTCCACGGCAAAGACCGGCTTCCCCAGGTCATCCTTGGCCAGGTGGGAAAAAAGATGGTTGCCGCTGTTCAAGGTGGTGAGCACAATTAGCTTGGGAGTGACATCGGCCAGGTTGCAGGTCTGCATGGCCCCGCCATTGAGGATCTCGAGAGCCAGGAGGACGTCTTTGACCCTTTTCAGGCGCTTTTCCCGGGGGAGACGATATAATTTGACGGGATTGCCATCTTTGCCTTGAGCAAACGGATCATCAATTTCCTCGGCGTTATGTTGTAAAGCTTGTTTCTTCAGGGCCTCATTGAGATTCTTGAAGCCGGTCCGCTCCACGGCGGCAAAGGTGCCCACCTGCTCCAGGGCCAGGGAGAACATGCCCTTCATCACGGCGCAATATTCATCTTTGCCATAAGGGACGGGGTCTCCTTCCTGCCGGGCCATGACCGACCAATTTTGAATAATTTGAGTGGGGGAAACCGAGATCAGCACGGAATTTTTTAACGGAGACACCCGAGTCAGGGTAATATTTTCACTCTTGATTTTTCCATCATCACCAGTTATCTCTTCCTTGGCGGCCCGCATATATCCGAAAAGATCATCATCGTCGTAAGTTATGGGGTCAGCCGCAGTAAAGGCCACCTTTTTTCCCCTGATGATGGGTGACATCTGCCATTGAAAATGCCTTTGCAAAGTCTCTCTCCACCAGTAGCGCCAAGCCTGCCCCGAGACATAGGCAAAATTTCTGCCGGCTTTATTGATCTTCTTGGTGGCCACTGCATTTTCCAAAGTGGTAGCCGTATCCCGGCCGGCATTGTTTAAAGCTGCCACATCCACATCTATCAACATGAATCCTTGCACCGTCTTAGGCATAAGCTTTCTCCTTCCTTAGGCGTTAAAGCTTTCGACGTCTTGATCTTCGTCTTCAGCAATCTCAGAAAGCGGCTCATCGCCAATCTGTTTCGGTTGGATATGCAAATTATGAAGCTGTTCATACAGGCAGATGAGCAGGAAGTCCCTCACTTCGGCCCAACTCTGGCCATCTGGGAAGAGATACTCCACATATTCCTGGGCGCGGACAAAGGGTTCGGATTCCCCGTTTTGATAGTTGGCTTTGACCATACGGAGAATAGCGGCGCGCAGTTGATGGGCGTATCTGGCCCCCTCCAGAGGAATAAGATACTTTTTGAAATTACTTTCTTTTTGTGACAAGGCCATAATTTTTCCTGCCATCTTGCCGATTAAATCCACCTGTTCTTGCCGCATGCCTCTCACCTCCTTCAGGTAGCTTATGGCGATCATAAGAGGAAATGGTCTTTGCCGGTGAATTTTTCTTAACAGTCCCAAAATAGATTTACCAGATAATAAATAGTCATAGACTGTATTATAGTTTTTTCCTTCATAATCATTGATCTCAATTTTGAGAGATTCTCCTTTTTTATGTAAAAACCACTCTTG
>CAZLRL010000208.1:0-5570 GCA_964561645.1 uncultured Desulfobacterales bacterium | reverse complement strand
TAAACCCAAGCTCTGCTTGGGCACATTTTGGTCAGTTTAATATTAACTTGCAGTCCAACGACTAATTATTGCAGGGGCACGGCTTGCCGTGCCCGAGCGCAGGCTAAAGCCTGCGGCTACATATTTATTGCCGATAGATTGCGGCTCAGTATAAATAGCCTCGGGCGACGTGAAAACCTGCAAAGCAGAGCTTTGCAAACAATGGGTTCCCAAGCAGGAGCTTGGGAACCAGAAATCACATTGCCCACCACTATTTCAATTCATCTTCATGGTGGGCAGTGCCCGCTCCACATTTTGCACAGGTTAAAAACCTGTGCCACCAATTTATGGGGTTGGGGGAGTGAGTTTGAGGGGGGCATGCCCCCTGGTCCCCTCCCTCAAGAATCCTTTACCTTCACCCCAACAGCCACTCCAGCAACGCCTTTTGGAAGTGCAGCCGGTTTTCGGCCTGGTCCCAGACCGCGCTTTGGGGGCCGTCCAGGACTTCGCCGGTGATCTCCTCCTCCCGGTGGGCCGGCAGGCAGTGGAGCACGATGGCCTCGGGGGCTGCCAGGCGCATGAGTTCAGCGTTCACCTGGTAAGGCCGAAAGGCCTCCTGACGGTCCACGGCCTCCTCTTCCTGGCCCATGCTGGCCCAGACGTCAGTATTGATCACCTGGGCTCCATCCACAGCCTGGCGCGGGTCGGTGTCCAGAAAAACCGGGCGTTTTTGCTCTTGGGCCTGGCGCATAAGGGCTGCATCGGGCTCATAGCCCGGCGGGCAGGCCAGATGCAACTCGAAATCCAGACGCAGGGCCGCGGTGATAAAGGAGTTGGCCATGTTGTTGCCGTCGCCGATCCAGGCGATTTTGAGGCCGTCGATTTTTCCGAAACGCTCCTCGACGGTCATGAGGTCGCTCAGCACCTGGCAGGGATGATGGGTGTCAGTGAGGCCGTTAATGACCGGGATGTCGGCATGTCGGGCCAGCTCCGCCAGCTTCTCCTGGGCGAAGGTGCGCATGACCACGCCATCCACATAACGGGAAAGCACCCGGGCCGTGTCCGCCATGGGTTCGTTGCGGGACATCTGGGTTTGCTGCCGGTCCAGATAGAGGGTGGTGCCGCCCAATTGAGCCATACCTGCTTCAAAAGAAACCCGGGTGCGGGTCGAGGGCTTGTCGAAAATCATGGCCAGGGTTTTCCCCTCCAGGGGTCTGGTATGCTGACCCTGGTGGCGCAGGGCCTTAAGTTCCCGGGCCCGTTTTATCAAGGCCAGAATTTCTTCGCTGGATAAATCCAGGATAGTGAGCAGATCTTTTTTCATGAATCGAACGCTTCCAGGGCCTGGGCCAGGATGGCCAGACCCTGATCCAATTCCTCTGTTGTCACTACCAACGGCGGCAGCAGACGCACGACATTTCCCTGGGTGCAGTTGACCAGGAGGCCCTGCTCCCGGCAGGAAGTGACCACCGGCAGGCCTTCCCGGGCTAACTGCAGGCCCCACATCAGCCCCAGGCCGCGCACTTCTTCGATCACCGGGAAGCGGGTCTTGAGGTCCGCAAGTTTTTCTTCGAGATAATCACCTTTTTGTCGCACCGCGGCCAAGAAATCCGGGGCGCTCAATAGCCCCAGGGCGGTTTTGGCCGCGGCCGCGATTACCGGACCGCCGCCGAAGGTGCTGGCATGGGTGCCGGGAACGAACCCCTGGGCCACGTCTTCGGTGGCCAAAAGCGCGCCCATGGGCAGGCCTCCAGCCAGGGCCTTGGCCAGGGCCATGACATCCGGGGTGACTCCGTAGTGCTCGTGGGCAAAGAGCCGGCCCGTGCGTCCCAGGCCGCATTGCACTTCGTCAAAAACCAGCAGAATGCCCCGCTCAGCGCATAACTGCCGCACCCCGGCCAGATAGTCGCGGTCGGCCAGGATGACGCCCCCCTCGCCCTGGACCGGTTCGAGAATCACCGCGCAGACGGTGTCGTCCAAAGCTTCTTCCAGCGCGGCCAGGTCATTCCAGGGCACAAAGCCAAATCCGGGCACCAGGGGCTCAAAGCCGTGCCAGAACTTTTCCTGACCGGTGGCTGACAAGGCCCCCAGGGTGCGGCCATGGAAAGAATTGTACATACAGATAATCCGGTGGCGACCGAGACCATGGCGCTCGCGGGAGTAGCGGCGGCAGAGCTTGATGGCGGCTTCCATCGCTTCGGCGCCGCTGTTGCAGAAAAACACCCGGTCCGCAAAGGACAGCCGCACCAGCTCTTCGGCCAACTCCACCATGGGGGTGGTGTAATACAAATTGGAGACATGCACCAGCTTAGAGAGCTGCTCCGACGCGGCCCGGGCGACCGCGGGGTGCGCGTGCCCCAGGTTGCACACCGCCAGACCGGCCACAAAGTCCAGATATTCCCGGCCCTCGGCGTCCCAGACCCGGCAACCCTCACCCCGGACCAGGACCAGGGGCTGGCGGCCATAGGTGTGCATGACCACCCGGTCCGCCCGGTCAATCCAGTTTTGTTGAGTCATGGGTACCTCATGGTTTTTGGGTAGTGGGCCGAAGATGGCAGCCCCCTTGCCCGTGCTACCGGCACAGGGGGATAAAGAGTGGAAAGAAAGTGGGGGACTGCCCATCCCCCGCCTCCCCCACAATCTCTCTTAAGCTACAATCTCCGTGCCCACGCCGCGGTCGGTGAAAATTTCCAGGAGCACGGCGTGGGGCACCCGGCCGTCCAGGATATGAGCCTTGGCGACGCCGTCCTCCAGGGCCTCCAGGCAACACTTGATTTTGGGAATCATGCCTCCTGAAATAGCGCCTTTTTCCATCAGGGTTACGGCCTGCACGCGGGTGAGGCTGGAAATTAACTGGCCCTCCTTTTCCAGCACCCCGGGCACATCGGTGAGCAAAATGAGCTTGGCCGCACTCAGGGCCGCGGCCACGGCCCCGGCTACGGAGTCGGCGTTGATGTTATAGGTTTCCCCCTGTTCCCCCACTCCCACCGGCGCGATCACCGGCAGGAAGCGCTGCCCCAACAGAGTGTGAATCAGGTCAGCGTTGACTGCCGTTACTTCTCCGACATGACCGATATCGATGATCTCCGGAGGTTCGTCTTCCCGGGGCCGGTAAAATTCCAATTTTTGCGCCTGCAGCAGCTGACCGTCTTTGCCGCTCAAGCCCACGGCCCGGCCGCCGGCCCTGTTGATCAGATTGACGATTTCCTTGTTGATTTTACCGGCCAGGACCATCTCCACCACGTCCATGGTGCGGGAGTCCGTGACCCGAAGGCCCTCCACGAAGTGGGTGGGAATGCGCAATTCTTCCAGGAGGTTGCCGATCTGGGGACCGCCGCCGTGCACCAGCACCACCTGGATGCCCAGGGTCTGGAACAGGGTGATATCCTGGGCGAAGCCCTGCTTGAGTTCCGGCTCCTTCATGGCCGCGCCGCCGTATTTGATGACCAGGGTCTGCCCCTGAAAACGGCGCAGATAGGGCAGGGCTTCCAACAAGATTTCGGCTTTGGCAATCAACTCTTTGGACATGGTAAAAGCCTGGCTATAAGCTATAGGCTGTAAGCTATAAGCTCTTAAAACAAAAGAAAATGCCTACTCTGTGATAGATTTTCTTCCAAAGCAGGAGCTTTGGATCAATTGCGTTCCCAAGCAGGAGCTCGGGAACGAGCCCGGACTTCAAACTTTTTGTAATGGCCTAAAGCCTAAAGCCTAAAGCCTAAAGCCTAAAGCTTATTATTTGAAGCTTAAACCTACAAAATATATCGGCTCAAATCCTCATCTTCAATCAGGTCGGCCAGGCGTTCCCGGACATAGCCGTCGGTGACGGTGATTTTCTGTTTCCCCAGCTCTGGGGCGTGGAAGGAAATATCTTCCAGGAGCTTTTCCATCACCGTGTGAAGGCGCCGGGCCCCGATGTTTTCGGTGCGTTCGTTGACCCGGGTGGCCAGGGCCGCCAGTTCCTTGACAGCTTCCGGGGTAAAATCCAGGGTGATGCCTTCAGTTTCCATCAGGGCCTGGTATTGTTTGATCAAGGCGTTTTCCGGCTCGGTGAGGATGCGCTCAAACTCCGCCGAACCCAGGGACTGGAGCTCCACCCGGATGGGGAAACGGCCCTGCATCTCCGGGATGAGGTCCGAGGGCTTGGACATGTGGAAGGCCCCGGAAGCGATGAACAGGATGTGGTCTGAGCGCACCATGCCGTACTTGGTGGTCACGGTGGTGCCTTCCACAATGGGCAGAAGATCCCGCTGCACCCCCTCCCGGGACACGTCCGGCCCTTTGGCGTGGTCCCGGCCCACGATCTTGTCGATCTCATCCAGGAAAATGATGCCGTGCTGTTCCACTTTGCGGCGGGCCTCTTCCACCACCCGGTCCATGTCGATGAGGCGCTGGGATTCTTCCTGATAAAGCATTTCCCGGGCTTCGGCGACCTTGATGCGGCGCTGTTTGGAGCGGGAGGGGAACAGATTCCCCAGCATCTCCCGGAAGTTGAACTCCATTTCCTCCATGCCGGTGCTGGAAAAGACCTCCACCACCGGAGTCGCTTTCTGGGTCACCTCCATATCCACAAAGCGCTCTTCCAGGCGGCCTTCCCGGAGCATGGTGCGGAACTTCTCCCGGGTGGTTTCCTTCTCGGGTTTCGCCTCAGAAGGTTTCTTAATTTCAGAGGCTTGGCCCTCCAGAAATATATAATCTTCACCCTCCTGGGCCTCCGGTTTTTTGGGGGTCGCGGGGGGGAGCAGCAAGTCCAGCAGGCGCTCCTCCACCACCTCCTCGGCTTTGCCCTTCACCAGTTCCCGCTCTTCGGCTTTGACCATGTTGACGGCCAGTTCGGTGAGGTCCCGCACCATGGACTCCACGTCCCGGCCCACGTAGCCCACTTCGGTGAACTTGGTGGCCTCGATTTTGAGGAAAGGGGACTGGGCCAGCTTGGCCAGCCGCCGGGCGATCTCGGTTTTACCCACGCCGGTGGGACCGATCATGATGATGTTTTTGGGCGCGATTTCGTCCCGGAGATGCTCGGGAATCTGCTGGCGCCGCCACCGGTTCCGAAGGGCAATGGCCACGGATTTTTTGGCCTCTTCCTGGCCCACGATATATTTGTCGAGCTCGGCCACGGTTTCCCGGGGTGTCAGGTGATCCCCGGGACCGCGGAGCAATTTTAACAATGACATAAACACCAATCCTTAATTAGAATGCAGGGTGGGCATCGCCCACCATAGGTTTGATCGGCTGATAAAGCCCGCCTAAATTAACTATTATCTGCGTAAAAAGAACATGTAGTTTGCAATGGTTTTACAATTTTGATAATTTGAACATACCCAAAACTTTTTCCCTTTATGTATGCCTTTTTTTCCCATTCGTAATACCATTTTGTTGCCACATCTTGGACAAATAGGTCTTGGCTTATGTTCTATATCATATGGGACTTCATTATTAAGATAGCCAGTTTCATTTATTCCTTCTAATTTGTGTTTTAAGCTATCATGCCACCCACAATTGGAACATTTACCTTTATCAACCCAATATAGTTTTCCACAACTTGGACATTCATTTTGTAATGATATTGGTTTATTTTGGATATTTTCTTT
>CAZLRL010000207.1:0-5602 GCA_964561645.1 uncultured Desulfobacterales bacterium | reverse complement strand
GCAAGGCATCCCGGTGGTCCTGGGCGGGGCTCATCCGAGCTTCCTGCCGGATGAAGGGCTGCAGCACGCCGATTTTGTCATCAGCGGCGAGGGAGACGAGGCCCTGCCGGAACTGCTCCAGACCCTCGCCGAGGGGGGCGATATGGGGCAGGTGCGCAATCTCAGTTACAAAGAAGGCGATATCGTCCACCAAAATCCCTGGCGGCCTTTTTTCGATGACCTGGACAATCTGCCCATCCCGAATTACGGGCTGATCCATGGCTGGAAAGGCAACGGCGCGCACTGCGTCTCCATCGCCACCTCCCGGGGCTGCCCCTTCAACTGCAGTTTCTGCTCGGTGATCCTCCTGTTCGGCCGCAAATACCGCTCTAACTCCGTGGACCGGATCATGGAAGAAATTCGGGTCAACGGCAAGACGGCCCACCACATTTTCTTCTGCGACGATAATTTTACCGCCAACCGGGACCGCATCAAGCAACTGTGCGAGCGGATTTTGCGGGAAAACCTCAAGATCGAATGGAGTGCCCAGGTGCGGGTGGAGGCGGCCCGGGACCCGGAACTCCTCCAGCTCATGGCCCGCAGCGGCTGCTACGTGGTCTTCGTGGGCCTGGAGTCCATCAATCCCGCCACCCTCAAGGCTTACAACAAGCACCAGGATGTGGACAGCATCAAGGAATGTGTCATCAATTTCCACAAGTGCGGCATCAAGGTCCACGGCATGTTTGTCTTCGGCTCCGAAATGGACCATTACCAGATCATCCGCGACACCGTCAAATTTTCCCGCCGCATCGACCTCGACTCTCTCCAGTACCTGATCCTCACCCCGGTGCCGGGCACCCCGGTCTACGACGAGCTGGAAAAGCAGAACCGCATCATCTGCCGGGATTGGAGCCAATACGACGGCCACCACATCGTGTTCCAGCCGCGCCAGTTCACGCCCTACGAGCTGCAAGCCGAGACCATCCGGGCCATGAAAAAGTTTTACAGTTGGCGCTCGGTCCTGCGCCGGGTCATTGCCCGGGACTGGTTCTACGTCAAACTGAAGGCCTACGCCCGCCTGCTCATCTGGCGTTCACATTGGGACAAGAGCAGCTACATCCAGGATCTCAAGCAGCAGTTCACCTCCCGGGCGCGCAATCTGCGGCGCTGGTTCAAAGGCAAGGGCAAAGTGACCCGGGTGGGCATCCCCGCGGATGCCTGGCAACTGTCCACCTGGGAGAACAACTCCCGGGAATTTCTCTTGCGCTTTTTGGAAAAACTGGGCGTCGAGGTGGTTCAGGAAACCGAACCCGAGTCCCAGATGAAAAATCAACTTGCAGCCGTCAAAGCCGAAATCACCCGCCTGCAGAGCAAAGCGGATCTGGTTTTACTGCCTCTCTGGGACAACCTGGAAACGGCCCGCCAGAAGGTGGAGGATCTGACCCGGGATTTCGAGCCGGATATTGGGAGCAAGCTGCTGCCCCTGAATTTCAGCCGGGACTCCTTCTACAGTGCCTGCATCGATTTGGGCCTGTGCATCAAGCGCCGGGTGGGATTGATCCGCCGCATTTATTTCCAAACCCTGCAAGAGGTGGGCGCGGAAATTTAAACCTTTTGGGACGGTAAAAGCATGGAAAACAAAGGGCGAAGTTTCGGCTTCGCCTTTTTTGCTGGTTTTCGGGGCCGGGGCCTTCGGCACCTCACCTTTTTATCCTGCACCAATTATATTTCCCCAACCCGAGCCGTCAGCAGTTAACAGTTAGCAATCAGTTTTAAGATTGACAGCCTCAGTAGGGTCCGATACAAAAATTCTTTATAATATTCCGGGTTTTCCACTGCGAGATGGTCACGCATAATCAAAGACTTTCGTAGGGTGGGCTCTGCCCACCGAAATTTTAGTGACAAAAAAACTACTTATCTCCCCACAGATCATTATAAATGAAATATTTTGCTGGCACAGGCTTGGCCTGGCGGCGACATTGACAAAATTTTTCAGGGGCAAAACTTTTGTAACTTGAGGCTGAAAAACAACCTTATACCAGGCTCTAGTTGAAATGAAACGGGGACTCCCGGAACTCGGCCGGCGTTAAACCTGGCCTTCGAGGATTAAGACCATGAACAATTTTTTGCCGCCGACCCTGAGAGATTTGGCAATGAACTGGCACCAGTGGCTCACGGGAAAAATCCTCGTCTGGGGCACCCTCTATCAAATCGTGGTGGTAGCAGTCCTGCTGCTGCTGGCCTTTCCGCTGGCTGCCTGGCTCAGACGACGGGTAGTGACCCCGCCCTTGCGAAAGTACCTCGCCGATGAAGCCAGGCTGTCAACCTATGAACGCAAGGTGGCCCGGATGGCCCGTCCCCTCATGGCCACCGTGCTTCTGGGCTTGGCTTATCTCATCGCCGAGAAAAGCGGGTTTAGCCGCCAGCTCATTTGGGTGGTCTTTGAACTGACCCTGGCCTGGGTGGTCATCCGGCTGTTAACCGAGTTTTTGTTCGGGGAGGTCTGGGCCAAGTTCGTGGCGATGGTGGTCTGGACCGTGGTGGCCCTCGACCTGGCCCAATTTTTACATCCGATTATCGAGGTCCTGGACGGCGTGGGTTTGAGCCTGGAAGGGCAGCGCCTCACCCCCTGGCTCATCATCAAGGCCGGGGTCCTCCTGGTGCTGTTCTTTGCCCTGGCCAACAAGCTCATTACCTTTTTTGAGGGCCGGGTCAAAAAAAGCGAGCACTTGCGGCCCACCGTCCAGGTGCTGCTGATCAAAATTTCCAAAACCATCCTCTATGCCCTGGCCCTGTTGATCGCTCTGGACAGCGTCGGCATCGATTTTCAGTATTTGCTGGTCTTCAGCGGCGCCGTCGGTCTGGGTCTTGGTCTGGGCCTCCAAAAAGTGGTGTCCAACCTGGTCAGCGGCTACATCCTCCTGATGGACAACTCCATCCGCCCCGGCGATGTCATCGAATTGGAAGGCGTCTACGGCTGGATTGAATCCTTGAACGCCCGCTACATCTCCATGATCACCCGGGACGGCACCGCGTATCTGGTCCCCAACGAGCAGTTCATGTCCAACATGGTCATCAACTGGTCCTTCAGCGAAAAGGGCTTGCGCCTGAAGATTCCGGTGGGGATTTCCTACGCCTCGGATGTGCGCCGGGCCATGGAATTGATGGTGGAGGTGGCGGCAAAATTCCCCCGGGTGCTCCAAACACCCCCGCCCGCGGCCCGGCTGATGCGCTTCGGGGACAGCTCCGTGGATCTGGAATTGCGCGCCTGGATCAGGGACCCACAACGCGGGGTGGTGAACATCAAAAGCGACATCCAGCTGGGCATCTGGGACGCGTTTCATGCCCACGGCATTGAATTCCCCTTCCCCCAGCAGGACCTGCACCTGAAAACGGCCCCGGAATTTACCGTCAAACTCGGGGAGGAACCCGGCGCCAAGATTTAAATGACCTATTAGCCCCATTACCTTAACTTATTGGCTAACAATCCAAATATACTTACAAATCCACCCTGGTCCCCCTTTAGAAAAGGGGGGAAATGAAAGCACTATGAGCTACATAACGTTTCAGGATTAGAGGGCGAAAAGTGTCTTCAGCAGCCATTTTCCGGTGGGGCGGCCGTCCCTGGCCGCCCATCGTCTGGCGGGCACGGAGGGCCCGCCCCACCGCAATTCTCCGGATTATGTAGGGTGCGTCTTACGCACCATAAATTGCCGGATCACTTTCACTTGGAGGATAATCACCCCCCGACATTGCACAGGTGAGGACACCTGTGCCACAGGGCATTTTCGTGGTTTTGAGAGATCTGCAAGCTCATGAGCATGGCTTGGATTTAAAGACGAAAGGCGGGATGCGCTTCGCTTTCCCGCCCTACAGCCCTCGGCTCACGAAGACAAGAGTTGAGAAATCTTTCCAATAAAAAAAATTGTCATCCTGAGGGAGCACCGCGACCGAAGAATCTCAAAAAACGAGATGCTTCGCTGCGCTCAGCATGACAAGAAAACGATGACCTCGTAGGGCATTGCCGGCCGACTCCTGCTAAAAACTCGAAACCTGAAACTCGAAACCTCTAGCCCCCCCTCCTCGTTAGGCCAGCACTTCGTTTTCCTGGCGCAGCCGTTGCATCTCCACCTCGGCCCAGTCCTTGACATCCTCCCGCAGCAGGCGTTCCAGGACTTCCAACAGGTGCTTCCCGGTCAGGTAATTGGGCCGCAGCACGTAATCCGCCCCCGCTTCATAGAGCTTCAGGGCCTGGGAGCGGCTGACCGCGGTGACCACGATCCGGGCCTGGGGGGCCAGGTGCCGGATATGCCTGATCAAGTTCATATTGTTGGTACCCACCAGAATGTCGTCGGTGATGGTGGAAATCACCACCTTGGACTCCTCGATGCCGGCATGGTGCAGGGTCTGTTCGTTGCTGATGTCGCCGTAGACCACTTTGATGCCCCGCCGCTTCAGCTCCCGAAAAACCTCGGGATTAAAATCCACCACCAGCAATTTTTCTTTGAGATGCGACTGCAGGGTCTCCATCTCGGCGATAAAAGAACTGGCCACCCGGTAAAAGCCCAAAAGAGCGATCTCGGGTGCCGCCGCGTGCTTATCTTCCCGGCTTACCTGCTCCATGGACCTGAGGCCGACCTTTTCCAGACCGGCGCGCAAGACATTTTGCAGACCCTGGTTGTATTTGATCATGTAAGTGGACGCGATGGAGGTGAGCACAAAGACAAAAATGATCAGGGTGACGATATCCTGACCGATGTGGGGGGGTTCGGCTCTGGAACCGATGAACGCGATCACCAGGGCAAATTCGCTGGCCTGAGAGAGATTGATGGAGGACAAGAGACTGACGCGATTGCCGTTGCCGAGGCCGTAAAGCAGGGGATAAATGGACAAAAAGCGGGTCAGCACCAGGAATCCCGCGGTGAGCCCGGCGATCAGGAGCAGGCCCGGTTTGGCCAGGGGGTTGGGGATGACCATCCCCAGGCCCACAAAGAACAGGACGATGAAAAAATCCCGGATATTGATGATCTTGCCGATAATATCCAGGTTATAGGGAAAGGTGGACAGAGCCACCCCGGCGATCAGGGCCCCCATTTCCATGGAGAGCCCCAGCTGGGCGGCCAGGCCGGCGACCAGAAAACACCAGCCCAGGGAAGCCACCAGCATGATCTCCGGCACCTTGGCGATGGTGCGAAAGAGAAAGCCCAGGATATACTTGCTCACCAGCAGGCTGAGGAGGACCAGGGAAGCCCCTTTGGCAAAGGACCATAAAATCACGCCGATCTGCGGGCTGGTCAGGTTGGGCTGGAGGCCCAGCAGGATAACGGCCCACAAATCCTGGAAGATCAGCACCCCTATGGTGAGGCGTCCGGCCAGGGTGTCCAGTTCGAATTTTTCATACAGCAGTTTCACCACGATGGTGGTGCTGCTCAAGCCGATGGCGGCCGCCAGATACAGCAGGTCATAGGGGCCGCCCAGGATTTGGACTCCCAGGATCTCATAGGTGTAAGGGGCCGGTCCCCAAAAGGTAAACCCCAGGAGCAGAAAAAACCCCAGACCCATGCTGACGCACAGAATAAACTGGAAAATGCCGGTGAGAATCAGGGATTTGCCGGACTCCTTC
>CAZLRL010000206.1:0-5618 GCA_964561645.1 uncultured Desulfobacterales bacterium | reverse complement strand
GCCCATTTTCGCCGTTTCTTGAAGGGCAAACGGCGCTGGCGCATGGACTACCTGGAGAAAGTGGCCGGAGGATTGGGGATGTCGCTGGAGGAGTTGCTCACCGGCCCCAAGCCCGAACCGGAGGTGCTCCAGCCCATCATTACGGTGGTGGGCGAGTATGACAGGCCTCCGGAGGGCCTGGTGATCGACGAGTATTTTGCCGTGCCCCTGGTGGAGGGCCCCATCGCCGCGGGACATGCCGGGGCCATCCCCGGGGATTATGTCAGTTCAATGGTCTGGGTCTACAAGCCCGAGTTCGGCCGGCGCCAGCACCACAACCTGAGGGCAGTCAAACTGGCCAATAATGCCACCTCCATGGAACCCACCATCCGCCGGGGCTCCATCGTCATCATAGACCCTGCCGAGACCGCCATCACCAAAAAAGGAATTTATGCGGTGCGCCTGGAGCAATCCGAAGGGGCCTGCGCCATTAAGCGGGTAAAAGAAAACGAAAGCTTCTGGTTTTTCCTGTCAGACAACTCGGAATGGGACCCGATCATCATGAAAAAGGAGCGGGACCACAACCCCATCATCGGACGGGTGATCTGGTCATGGACAAGCTGGGTAAAGTAAGTTAAAAGAGATTCCATGGACCCGGAACGCTTCCGTAACAGTCCGTCGGGACGCCTGCTCAAGGTGGGCCAGGGAGAAACAGCTTACTGGGGTTTTATACCAAATCCCCTACCCCCACCGCTGTCTCTTGAAACGGTTCTGGTTAACGCCCTTTCCGACGCTGATCGGGCTCTGGGCGAACTCTCCGGTCTGGGGCGTACCATGCCCAAACCCCATCTGCTCATTGCTCCCTTTATCCGCCGTGAAGCGGTGCTCTCCTCCAAGATTGAGGGAACCCTGTCAACCATAGCTGACTCTATGCTTTTGAAGCCGGTCAATTGCCTTTGTTTGCCGATCAGAAGCCGGCTCCGCAAGAAGCGGACGTTAAGGAGGTGGGTAATTATGTTCGGGCCATGGAGTATGGCCTGGACCGGCTGCATACCTTACCGGTATGTCTGCGCTTGATCCGGGAACTCCATGAACGCCTGATGGAAGGGGTCCGGGGCGAGCAGGCTACTCCGGGAGAGTTTCGCCGCAGCCAGAACTGGATCGGGCCGCCGGGTTGTACCCTTAATGAGGCGGAGTTCGTCCCCCCACCCGTGTCCGAAATGCATGAGACCCTGGATGCTCTGGAAAAGTATTTGCACGGCGGCGATACCTATCCTCCGCTCATTCGCCTGGCTTTCATTCATTATCAGTTTGAAGCCATCCATCCCTTTCTGGACGGCAACGGCCGCATCGGCCGGTTACTCACCATACTCCTGTTGGTGAGTTGGGACCTGTTGCCTCTGCCCTTGCTTTATCTCAGCGCCTTCTTTGAGGCCTATCGCCAGGCGTACTATGACACCTTGTTGGCTGTCAGTGAGCATGGCGCCTGGTCCGAATGGGTAAGGTTCTTCCTCAAAGGGGTGGCGGAGCAGGCCCGGGATGCCGGCACCAGGGCCAAACGCCTGCAAGACCTGCAAAGCCAATGGCGGGAACGGCTTCAGAAAGGCAGGGCTTCAGCCTTGCTTTTACGCCTAGTGGATAGCCTGTTTGTCTCACCGGTGGTGACCATTCCCCAGATTCAGCGCCTCTTGGGGGTTACTTACCCGAGCGCCAAATTAAACATAGAAAAGTTGGCCAAAGCCGGCATCTTGAAGCAAAGAGGAGAATCTTCCTACGGCAAGATGTATTTGGCGGAAGATATTTTGCAGGCTATTATGTAGAGCGATGCTGGCAGGTTAATTATACTTTTCTGGCATAAAGTATAATTCTCTGGCAAAGAATTATACTTCTGTATAATCCATATCCAAAATGCACCTTTCCCAGCGGTGTGAGAAAGCGAGAACCTTTCCAGTGGCGCCCAGCCAGGTTACGTCAAGTTCTTAGCAGGGATATCAACGGTTCCCTGGAGGAAGGATTTAATGTCTCTTTCCTATTGACAAGGGAGACATAGTGGCCTATATATACTCCATCAAGATTATCCCCAGGGAGCTAAATTGTCCGATGTCCTCCTCTCTCCTTACCGTGGAAGAAGTGGCCGACCGCTTGAAAATCTCCCCAAGGGCGGTGTATAAGTATAGGCAGAGGCTGGGAGGATTTTATCCCTTCGGGATCAGGGTCTTGAGGTTCAGAAGGGAGGAAATCTATGCCCGTTTGGAAAGAGGCCGGATTCTTCCGATTCCAGTTCCAATTGCTGGGGAAAAGATATTCCCGGCAAGGATTCAAAACCAAGGCACTGGCCAGGGCGGAAATGGAGAAGCTACGGGCCCAACTCATAGCTGCCGAAGAGGAACCGATCCCGACCGCCATGGCCTTTTCGGAAGTGGCCAATGATTATCTGGATTTTGCCAAAAGGAGGTTTGTCCACAAGACTTACGAAAAGAAAGTATACGTCTTCAAGGGCTTTCTGAAGCATGTCGGAGACTTGCCCTTAAACCAGATCACGGTCAGGACCGTGGAGTCCTATCTGAACACCCGCTCCACCAATACCAATTATAACCGGCATCGGAAAGAATTTTCCGCCCTCTTCAACTGGGCCTTTAAGAGGCAACTCATGGCCCGGAATCCTTGCGTCTACATCCCCACCCTGCCGGAACCCGAGTTCCGGAAGGTAATCCCCATAGAAGAAGACATGGCCCGGAATATTGCTGGCCGCCGGGCCGGACCGGCCGTTTCTTATGGTTCTCCATCTCACCATGGCCCGGGTGGATGAAATCTTCCGGCTCCGGTGGGATGACGTCAACTTCCAGGAGAAACCATCCGGTTGTGGACCCGCAAGGTAAGAGATGGCTCCTGGCGAGGGGATGTCCTACCCATGAGCCAGGCCCTGTACGAGGTCTTGAAGAATCTCTGGAATAAGCGGACTCACCCCGAATGGGTTTTTATAGATCCTAAGACTGGGACTCGCTATACCCAGAGAAACCGGCTGATGAAATACATTTGCCGCCGGGCCGGGGTAAGGCACTTCGGTTTCCATGCCATCCGGCATTTCGGGGCTTCCATCCTTGCCGACCGGGAGAAGGTGAGCCTGCCCACCATCAGTCGGCTCCTGCGCCACACCAACCTCAGGACCACGGAGAAATATTTGCAGAAAGTTGATCCGAACCTGCGGGAAACCATGGATCGGCTGGGAGAGCAGGACCTACTCGTCGACCTACTCGCCGGGCCTGGGGAAAGGGCAGTGGAGAGGGTTAAGTGCTTGAAATAATTTGGCGTACCTTTATAGAAGATTTTCGAACCTTTTGCCTCACCGTGCTGGATATTGCAAGCGTCCCTCCCGCACTGGCGAGCGCAGTTTTTAGGTAGCTTTAAGCCGCGAGGGTGCCGCCTTCCTGTTCCATGACTTTTTGGGCTGCCCTGGTGAGGAAGGAAGAACGGCTCAGGCCTCGGCGCTTCGCCGCCGCGTCTACGCGGCGAAGAGTTTCCTCGGGCATGGTGATATTAATCCGCTTCGACTTCCCGTGGGCGTCGGGAACTGAAACCACCAGGAAGGCTACCGCATCGGCGTTCTCGGGCTCGGAAACAATGTCTTCCAGGTTCGAGGGGACGGGCAGTTGTTCCCCGTCTTCCCGCATGCCCTCCAAATGGAGCAGCAGCGCCTCGTAGGCCAGGTCCTTGGCCTCATCGATGGTCTTCCCGGCTGTGATGCAACCTGGGAAGTCTGGGAACGACACCCCGTAATCACTGGCTGGCTCCTTGTGGACTACAGCAATGTAGTTTGGCATGATTCCTCCTATCTAAATCTGACGCCCGACTGCCGCTTAATGCTTTTAAGAGTCTTGGCGGGAATATCCTTTTCCGGATGAGGCACCGTCACCCGACCTGGCTTCTTTGGGTGTTTGAATTGTACATGAGAGCCTCGTTGACCTACCCGATACCAGCCGTCTGCCTCCAGGCAATGGATGATCTCTCGGCTGTCCATGTGTAATTATACACACTGAAACCTAAAAATCAAAGCGATAATGTTGTTAAAACCACCATCGGCAAGTTCTTAAAGGAAATCCAGCTTAAAGACGGAGAAGCGCCAAAAGAAAAACCTCTTGATAAATCAAGAGGTTGGAGATCGTGGCGTCCCCAACCGGATTTGAACCGGTGTCGCCGGCGTGAAAGGCCGGTGTCCTGGACCAGGCTAGACGATGGGGACGCAGGTTATAAGATTTTTGGTGGGCCGTGTTGGATTCGAACCAACGACTCTCTGCTTAAAAGGCAGATACTCTACCAGCTGAGTTAACGGCCCGTAACGTTTTTATTTAACCCCAGGGCGCCCCCTTGTCAAGGGAAGCGGCCACTTTCCCTGACGGATGTCTATCAGGATTCTGGCTCAAAGCACCCCGGCGCCCCAGAGCTTCATCTCGATGGGAAAATCCGCCACGATCCAGGGGGCGCGGCGCTCGAGGTCGGCTTTCTCTTCCTGGAGATGCAGGAGGCGCTCCCGCAGTTCCTGTTTTTCCGGGTCTTGCGCCAAAGCCGCGCTCAGGTCCCTTATCAGGGTGCGGATTTTGAGATGGAGCAGCTCCAGGGGCCGGTCTTCCTGCTGGAAGCGCTCGTAGTGCTCCAGTTCCCGCCACAGTTGCAACATAACCGTTACCTGGCCTGATCTTACTACGTTAACTTTTTGACCAAGTATCTAAATATATTTTAAAATCCCCCCCAACCCCCCTTTAGCAAAGGGGGGAAATTAAAGGATTTTTGCGCTACTTAACGTTTAAGTACGAACCAGGCCTTCAACCGTGAGGCGGGGAAAACAGGGCCACCTCCACGGGCGTATCCCAGGTGAGCCAGGGGTATTTCTTCTCCAGGTCTTTCAGGCGCTTTTCCAGATACTGCACCCGGACCTGGCCTTCCTGGCTTTCCGGATCCTTGCCCAGGGCTTCCCGGGCCTGGCGCAAAACCGTGCGCAGTTCCAGGTATTCGCCCTCTACAGAGCGGATTTCCTTCTGAAGACGCTGATATTCATCCATCTCGCTGTATTCATCATAAAAATACATGGACATGATGGTGCCTCCTTCTATTCTCCAGCCCGGCCGCCTCGGGGAGACGCCAGGGCCTTCAGGGCCAAATCGAGAAGCTTTCCCTGCACCTCGGAGGCCGGAGCCGCACCGTCCAGACGCCTTAGGTGCGGGCCTTGAAAGGTGTCATAAAGCGCGGCCACCTTCTCGAGGTAGGCCGGGTCTTCGCTCACCTGGAGCTCACCGCCGCGGCTCTCCAAACACCGGGCCACCGCCTGGTCCAGGGGCAGGGTCAAGATCGCCACCAGGTCCGGGCGGGGCGCGAAGAGCTCGCTGGCGGCCAGAATTTCCTGAGGATCAAGCCCCAAAGCCCCCTGATACGCCGCGGAGGAATAATAATAGCGGTCGGTGATGACCACCCAGCCCCGGTCCAGGGCCGGCTGGATGGTGGCGGCCACATGCTCCCGGCGGTCGGCCTGGAACAGGGCCAGTTCTTCGGTCGGAGTCAGATGCCGCGGCCCCCCGCACAGATAGGCCCGCAATTTCAATCCGGCCGGTCCATAGGTGGGTTCCCGGGTGAACAGCACCCGGCGC
>CAZLRL010000205.1:0-5648 GCA_964561645.1 uncultured Desulfobacterales bacterium | reverse complement strand
GCCGCAGGCTTTAGCCGGCGCTTCTTTTCGCCAGCTAAAGCTGGCGGCTACATTTATAAAAAATTTTTAATAGAAAGAACCGTAGGGTGGGCACAGCCCACCAACTCCTAACCGTGTCAGTGAACCGAATGGTTCCGCAGATAAACCACCAGGGCCTGGGGCGCCAGAGCGAGCGCCATGTCCTGGCCCCCGTGCAGTTCCTCCGGGACTTGGCTCCCCGGGCCTTGCCAGCGCCGGTCCTGGGAGTCCAGGCACTTGCGCCACCGCCCTGCGGGCCAGGACAGGGGCAGGTTCACGGGGTTGTCGCCGAAATGTCCCACCAGGAGCGCTTCCCCGCAGTCGCCCGTCATCCGCACCCACAGCACCTTTGCCTCTTCAAAGGCCAAAACCTCCCGGTGTTTACGGCCCAAATCGGTCCAGGCCGCCAACTCCCGCCGCAGTCGCAACAAAGCCCGGTGAAATTCCCACAGGGTCCGGTGCCGCCCCTCCTGCCGGAGCTGGTGATTGATTAGGGAGCGGACAAAGGTCTCCTCGGCCTGGGGGTCGGGGGGCTCGCCCAGCCAGCGGAACGCGGCAAATTCCTCTTGGCGGCCCTGGCGCACCGCGTCGATGAGATCGGGGTCGCCGTGGCTGACGAAATAGAGAAACGGCGCGGTTTCGCCGAATTCCTCCCCCATGAACAACAGGGGCAGCCCCGGAGACAGGGTCACCATGCCGGCGGCCAACTTCAGGGCCTCAAAGGAGACCAGGGTGCTCAGGCGGTCGCCCTTGAAGCGGTTGCCCACCTGGTCGTGGTTCTGGGCGAAGACCACGAAGCGCTCGGCTGCGATTTCCCGGGAGGAGGAGCCATGCCTCCGGCGGCGATACGGCGCATACTCCCCGGTGTAGATAAAACCTTCCCGCCAGCCCTTGGCCAGCTGGTCCAGGCGGCCGAAATCCAGGTAATAACCGGTTTGCTCGCCGGTCAGCAGGGTGTGCAGGGCGTGATGGAAGTCGTCGTTCCAGTGGGCGTCCAGCCCCACGCCCCCCAGTTCCCTGGTCTTGAGCAGGCGCACGTCGTTCAGGTCGCTTTCCGCCATGAGAAAGAGGCGCCGGTTCAAACGCTCGCCTTCGAAATGGATCTCGTCGGCCAGGTCGGCCAGAAAGGGCCGCGGGGTCAGGTCCACAATGGCGTGCAGCGCGTCCAGGCGCAGGGCGTCGACATGATAATCCGCCACCCACTGGAGGGCGTTGTCGATGAAATACCGCCGCACCTCGTCGCTGCCGGGGCCGTCGAAATTGACCGCCTCGCCCCAGGGAGTGCGGTAGCGCCCGGTGAAATAGGGGCCGAAGTTGGCCAGATAATTGCCTTCGGGTCCCAGGTGGTTGTAAACCACGTCCAGAATCACGGCCAGGCCCCGGGCGTGGCAGGCGTTCACCAGTTCCTTGAGCGCCGCCGGGCCGCCGTAGGTGTTTTGCACCGCAAAAGGATAGGTGCCGTCATAGCCCCAATTGCGGCCCCCCGGGAATTGGGCCACGGGCATGAGCTCCAGCGCGGTGATGCCCAGGTCCTTGAGCGCCTCGAGGTGGGGAATGAGGGCCGTCAGGGTGCCTTCCGGGGTATAGGTCCCCACGTGCACCTCATAAATGACGTAATCCCTCAGAGGCAGCCCGGCCCAGGTGTCGTCGCTCCAGGCAAAATGCGGGTCCACGACCTCCGAGGGCCCGTGCACCCCCTGGGGCTGATAGCGGGACGCGGGGTCGGGGTGCTCCTCATGGCCGTCCAGCCGGAAAAAGTAGCGGCTGCCGGGTTCCACCCCTTCCAGGGTGGCGGCAAAATACCCCCGGGCGCCCTTTTCCAGGGGCAGCACCCGCTCCCGGGGCGCCACCAGGTGCACGTCCACCTGCTCGGCCCGGGGCGCCCAGACCAAAAAATGGGTGCGGCCGTCCCCCAGAGAGGAAGCCCCTAACGTATGCACTACCCCTGGCATTGGTGACGGGTCGGGTCTCGGCAAAATATCCTCGCGGATGTGGGGAGCCCTGTTGCTGTGGCGAACTACAGTTCGATGTGACGGCTGCCGGGGTTTTCCAGCAAAATCAACAGGGTCAGGTAATCCCGGATAGTACGGGTAATGAGGAAGTGACTGCGGACGAATTCCTGGGCCATTTTGCCCATGCGTCTGGCCATATCCGGCCGGTTGAGCAGATAGCGGATGCGAAAGGCGCAGCCCTCCGGCGAATTGACCAGAAAGCCGGTATTGTAATCCCGCACCTGTAGCACAATACCCCCCACCGCGCTGCCCACCACCGGCTTGCCCTTCCACATGGCCTCGGTGACCGTCAGACCGAAGCCCTCCTTGGTGGACTTTTGTATGATGATGTCCGCGGCCCGCTGCAGGGCGTTGATGTCATAGTGGGCGTCGGGCGGCAACAGCAGCACATGAATATCCGGGTCGCCGTGGGACGCGTCCATCACCTGGGCAAAGATGCGGGGACCCTCGGGATCGTCGGTGGCTTCGCCGCCCGCCAAAATCAGCTTGCAGGGCGTATGCTTGCGCACCATGCGGTAGGATTGGATGACCCCCAGGGGGTCTTTGAAGGAATCAAAGCGGGACACCTGCAAGATAATGGGCTTATCCCGCTCGATGCTCAGTTTGTCCAGGACACCCTGGATTTCCTCCTCGCTGAGTTCCCGGTTTTTGTCGCTCAAAGGATCGATGGAGGGGCGGATGATATATTGCTGGTGAGGCAGATTCTGGGCAAATTTGGACATGGAAAACACCGAGGCCTCGTACCGGCTGACGATTTCCCGGAGAAATTTCCACACTTTCAGGTTGGGGCGGGAGATGTCCACATGGCAGCGCCAGATCCAGTGCTTGGCCTGGTCCCGGATTTCTTCGATCAGATACGCGGGCTGGGGGTCGTGGATCATGACAAAATCCGCGTCCCAGGCAAAGCGCCGGGCGTTTTCCCGGTTGACCTCGATATAATGGTCCAACAAAGACGGTTGTATCTGCACCCGCATGCCCTGGAGCGCGTTATGAAAACCTTTGGTGACCTCGAAGAAGTCGGGGTCGCCCTCGATCACGTCCCAGGTGGTTTCCAGGCCCATTTCGGTGAGCAGCGGCACGGCCCGGGAAAGGATTTCCGCCACCCCGCCGCCGGTGCGGGTGGAGTTGACGTGGACGAATTTTACCGGACCCAGTCGATCCGCCAACCGATGCAGCTGGGCGATCACCTCCGGGCCGACAATGGCGGCATAGTCATCCCACGTGATCACAGATCTCTCCCAGGTGCTCGCTGATCAACTTGAGCAGAATGTCCCGGATTTCCTTGAGGCTGAAAAAATAGATGTCAATGTCCCGGATCGCGGCCACCAGGTCCGGCAGGCCGAAATTGGTGTCGATCCAATAGGAAAAATCGTCGATCTGGTGCATGCCCAGGCGGTGGCGGGCCTCGAAAAAATGATAATACACCGAATCCAGCCCGATCCTTTCCAGTACCTCGCAAAACTCCTTTATGGTGGTGGCGGGAATTTCCTGTTGAATCACCACCATGGAGGCCTCGCAGAAGTGGAACTCGAAACCCGGGCGGACCCAGGGCACCATGGGCAAATCCCAGAGATATTCCTCCAGGATGTCCAACGCCGCTTCCCGCACCTGCCCCATGTCCTCATAGTCAAAGGGATCAAAAGAGCTGAGCTTCTCGGCCAGCTTGGGGTCCTGCAGCGCGGTGGCCGCCCACAGCGCAAATTCGTTGGGATACTCCACAAAGGGCTGGGTCACCGCCAGGCGAAATTGCAGGAGGTGGTAAAACAGGATGGATTCGTCGGAATCACGCAGGATTTCCAGAAGTTCCCGGAGATTGGTGGCCTTTTTCCCCAACGGCATGGGCATCAAAAAACATTCACTGAACTGAAAGGGATTTTCCGCCGGTTGATTCGGATCAAAATTTACCATGTCATTTCCCGGCAACTTTGTGAATATGTGGTAAGATTATGCTATCCAAACAACTGAGTTTTTAACCAAAGTAAGAGAAGAATTGCAATAGTAAATTAATCGAGATTATTGTTAAAAAACTTTATAATTTTAATTATTTATAGGTATTTTCGCAAGAGAAAAAAATGCCCCCAGTGGTAACCCCTGGTTATCCTTTCCATCTTGGGTACTAAAAAAAGGGCGGGGCGATGAACCAAGATCTTGTCCACATCGGCACTTCGGGCTGGCACTACGACCACTGGAGTGGGCCTTTCTATCCGGAAGATCTGGCCAAGAAGGAATTTTTAAGCTTTTACCAGCAGCACTTCCACACCGTGGAGATCAACAACTCTTTTTATCAATTGCCCTCCGAGAAGACCCTGACCGAGTGGCGGGACAGTGTGCCCCCGGGTTTCATTTTTGCGGTCAAGGGGAGCCGCTACATCACCCACATGAAGAAGTTGAAGGACCCCGACCAGTCAGTGCCGCCGCTGTTGGAGCGCCTTCAGGTCCTGGGGGACCGCCTGGGGCCCATCCTCTTTCAGCTGCCGCCCAAGTGGCATTTCAATGAGGCGCGGCTGGAGGCCTTCCTGGCCTCCTTGCCCCGGGATTACCGCTATGCCCTGGAGCTGCGGGACCCCAGCTGGCTCAATCAGGAGGCCTACCGTATTTTGAGCAAACACGGGGCCGCTTTCTGTATCTATGAATTGGCCGGCCGCCTGTCCCCCAAGGAAGTCACTGCGGATTTTGTCTATATTCGCCTCCACGGGCCCGGCGGCGCCTACCAGGGGCGCTACGACAAACAAACCCTGGGCGGTTGGGCCGGGGCCATTTCCGCCTGGACGGCTAAGGGGCTCACCGTGTTTGTTTATTTTGACAACGACGAGGCGGGCTACGCGGCCCAAAACGCCCTGGAACTCCAGGACATGCTCAGCGGGTGATGGAGTTTTCGGTTTTCTGTTTTCGGTGAGGGGGAACCCTTGAAAAATGTAGGGCCGCCATTCATGGCGCCCTCGGTGTTTACTGAGTCGATCATCGCTGAAAAAAATGCGGGAGCACAGGCTTACAGCCTGTGCAAAACCGGGATGTCGCCTGTCTTCTACCAGCGGTTACAATGCCTTTAAATTATTAATTTGTCATTCTGAGCGAAGCGAAGAATCTAGTGTTTTCAGTAGGTTGAGGTTTTTCGCCTCGTTCAGGATGACAGAAATTGGTTTTGCAGCAGCTTCGCGTAGGGTGGGCTCTGCCCACCAAAAATTAGACTTCATTCAGTCAGGGAAGGGAAATGGATATCAGGCGGAAGGGGAAGAAGGATGGCGCGGCGTCAGATGAATATCCCACTCCTCCAGCTTGGCCCGGACGCGGGCGATCAAGGCCTCAAATTTTTCCTGCAGCCTCTCGGTGAGTTCCAGGCCCGGGTCCAAAGAGAGCGGCTGAATGCCGATAAGATAGATTTCCCGGGGCAGAATATTTTGCAACTGCGCCAGGGCCAAAACTTCCGCCAACCCCAGGTGATGCAGGGAGGCTTTATTTTTGCCGAAGCGGGCCGGGATGGCCTCATCGGCCAACTCCCCCATGAACCCCGGCTCGGCCCCGAAATCCACCGCGTCCACCAGGAGCACCCGGTCCCGCCCCTCGAAAAAGGGCAGCAGATCCAGGCCGGCGGTGCCCCCGTCCAGGACCTCGAGCTCC
>CAZLRL010000204.1:0-5667 GCA_964561645.1 uncultured Desulfobacterales bacterium | reverse complement strand
CTACCAGGCAACTCGGGAGCACAGGCTTCCAGCCTGTGGACCACGGGCAAGATGCCCGTGCTACCGTTATTGTGAGGTTGGCGTTGCGGCGGCAGGACAGGTAGGGCGGGGTTACCCCGCCCCTACGTCCTGGCCCTCCCCCCCGCAAAAAATCCTAAGATGGAATACTGGGGGAGTTGTGCTCCCCCGGCCCTCCCCTCAAAATATCCAAAGCCTCCCGCTCATACCGGCCCAGCAGGTCCAGGGCCCGGTTTTCCTGTTCCAACAAGGCCCGGCCGCGCTGCCGCAGGATTTCCGGCGGATTCAGGTCCAAAAGTTCCCGCACCGCCTGGCGCTGTTCTTCATGTTTGCCGGCCAGAAGGCGCAGGCGCAGAACCAGGAGTTGGGTGAGAAGCGGATCCTGGGCAAAGGGCAGCCAGGTCAGGGCCTGGGGAAAGTCCTCCTCCTCCAGGGCCGCCAGCGCCAGATGACGGTAATAGCCCGCGGGAAGTAAACCGGTGTCGGCCAGGGTGGCCGCCACCAGCCGCCGCCCCAGCGCCACTAGGATGCCGATGCCGAACATGGTCTGGTTCGGAAGAAAAAGTTTGGAAAAAGAGACCCGGGGGATGACAAAATCTGGGATAGAAGCTTCAAGCAGTAAGCTTGGAACTTACGACTTGAAACCTCTGCGAAAATCGGTTCTTAAACCCAAAGTGTCTCAATAATCCGTTATCTTTTAGAGCAGGCGCCCTCGCCGGCAAAATACAGCCGGGGGCGGCTGTTCTACATAATTTTCGCAGAGGTCTCAACTCCCAATCCCCTCAGGCCTTGTGGGCCGAAATGCCTTCGTCCATGAGGTTCTGCAGGATTTCCCGCAGTTCCGGCAGGTCTTCAGTCAAATCATCGATGCGCTGCTTCACCTGGCGGTAATCATGGTCATCCCGGTCCTGGGTCTTGTCCAGGGTGTCTTGCAGCGCCGTGGTCAGGCGCCGGTCCAGGCGGAGGAGACCCGCGGCCGCGCCCGCCAGTTCCAGGACCCCGTGGGTGATGGAGTGGCCGGTAATTTCCTGGATGGTGATCTCCGTCACCAGGCCCGCCAGGGCGCCCACCAGGGCCCCCGGAACGGAAAGCTCTTTGTTCGCCATAACATTTTCCTCAGAAGAAGTTATTGACTTGGGGGGAACGGCCTAACCGCCTTAACTTATTGACTACTTAAAAATCCCCCCTACCCCCCTTTACAAGAGGGGGAAATGAAAGGAATTTTTGCTACTTGACGTTTCAGGCCCTCAGGCGGTTTTCCGCCGAGCTACCTCCCCGCCTTGACCTTGCGCCAGGACCTTGTCCCGGGCTAATTTTTCCGCCAGGCGTTCGGCTTCCTGCATCATGCGGCTCACGTGGCGGTCCTTTTCGGCCAGGCGGCGCTTTAGTTCCCGGTTTTCCTTGCTCAGGCGACCCACCTCGGACCGCCCCATCCAGGCCCGCACCCGTCCGGCCAGCCAGAACAGCCCCAGCCCCAGGACGAACCCGGCGGCACCTCCAAGAAAGAAGTCCAGGACGCGAATTTCCATAATTTGCCGAGGGTGCCGCAGGAAAAAAATAAAAAACCTGTTTCCTTACACCCAGTTTTATTACAATATTAGCACCTGTCAGCCCAATCGTCAACGTGCCCGACCGAAACCCGGCGCCAGGCGTCCGGGTTCAGTGCATACATTTCATTCCCAGAGGAGAGGCGACTATGAGCGACACCAAGGCCATGTACCGCACCATTCTGGCGGATCACTTCCCCCCGGAAATGACCATCACCTTCGGCGACCAGAAGCTCGTGTACCGCAAGCGCACCTGGAAGATCCCCGACCCGAAAAGCGGGGAAGTCATTGAAAGCGGCCTGCGCTATGGGGAAAACCCGGGCCAGGAGGCGGCCCTGTATGAATTGGTCAATGGCAATCTGGTTCTGGGAGACTGCCGGTTCATCGAGCCGGGTTTGGGCCTGGTGAGCGCCCTGGACGAGGACGGCATGCTTCAGGCCGGCAAGCACCCGGGCAAGACCAACCTGACGGACCTGGACAACGGCCTCAATATCATCAAATTCCTGGACAAAAAACCCGCCTGCGTCATCCTCAAACACAACAACCCCTGCGGCGCGGCCTGGGGAGAATCTCCGGCCGAGGCCTACGACAAGGCCAATATGGCCGACCGCATCGCCGCGTTCGGGGGCGCCGCGGTCTTCAACCGGCCCCTGGACAAAGCTGCAGCCGAGATCATCAGTAAAAACTACCTGGAAGTGGTGGCCGCGCCGGAATATGACGCGGGGTCCCTGGACATTTTGAAAAAATCCAAAGACTTGCGCATCATTCAAATCGCCCGCTTCGACCGCCTTAAGGAGCTGCTGCACAAGCGGTTCGTTGATTTTAAGAGCCTGGTGGACGGCGGCATCATTGTGCAGCAATCGCCCCAAAACGCCATTTTAAGCCCAGATGACTTCAAGCCCGCGGTGGCCACCTTTCAGGGCCAGGAATATCGCTGCCGCCGGGAACCCACCGACCAGGAATACGAGGACCTGCTTTTTGGCTGGTGGGTGGAACAGGGGGTGACCTCCAATTCCATCCTGTTCGTCAAGGACGGCGTCACCATGGGCATCGGCACCGGCGAACAGGACCGGGTGGGGGTGGCGGAGATCGCCATCTTCAAGGCCTACACCAAGTACGCCGACAAGCTGTGTTTCCAGCGCTTCGGCGTGCCGTATAAGGATCTGGAACTGCAAGTTCTGCGGCGGGAGAGGGAAACCGAGGACCAGGTGGAAATCGACAAGGAAACCGAGGCCGCCAAGGGCGGGCTCGTCGGCGCGGTGATGATTTCGGACGCGTTCTTCCCCTTCCGGGACGGGGTGGACGTGGGCCTGCGCCAGGGCATCGGCGCCATCGCCCACCCGGGCGGCTCCATGCGGGACCACGAGTCCATCGAGGCCTGTAACGAAGCCGACCCCCCCGCGGCCATGGTCTTCACCGGCCAACGGTGTTTCAAGCATTGAGGAAGCAGGTATTATTTTGAAGGGTGGGCCGGGGGAGCGGTGGCTCCCCCACCCTCCCCTCAAACTCCCCTCCCAACCCCCTTTAACGGGAGCACAGGCATCTTGCCTGTGTTGCACAGGCCGGACCTGTGCTCCCGAGTTATGGACGGTAGCACGGGCATCCTGCCCGTGCCTGGACGGGCTGGAAGCCCGTCCGACCGTGCTTGGGACGAGGGATTGGGGGTGGGACGTAGGGGGGTAAGGGGCCGCCGCCCCGGTAGCACGGGCTTCCAGCCCGTGGGCACCCCCCTCCCCCACAAAAATCAATCCACCGCGAGAACGACATGACCTTACGCGAAAAAATCGACAAAAAAGAAGCCCTGGTGGGGGTGATCGGCCTGGGCTATGTGGGTCTGCCCCTGGTGCTGCGGTTTTGGGAAGTGGGTTTCGCGGTCCTGGGCTTTGATACGGACCGGGACAAGGTGGACCGCCTCAACCGGGGCGAGTCCTACATCAAGCACATTCCCTCGAGCCGGGTGGCGGAGATGGTGTCCCACGGGGCCTCCCGCTTCTCCGCCACCCATGACATGACCCGCCTGTCGGAACCGGACGCTCTGCTCATCTGTGTGCCCACTCCCCTGACATCCTCCCGGGAGCCGGATCTCACCTACGTGGAAAACACCACCCGGGACATTGCCGCAGCCCTGCGCCCCGGGCAACTGGTGTCCCTGGAGTCCACTACCTATCCCGGTACCACCGCCGAGGTGCTCCGGCCCATTTTGAGCCAGCGACTAAAGGTGGGCCAGGATTACTTCCTGGTCTTTTCCCCGGAGCGGGAAGATCCGGGCAATCCCACTTTTCATGTCCAAAATATTCCCAAGGCCGTGGGGGGCATCACTCCCGCATGCCTGGAAAACGGCGTCGCCCTGTACAGCCAGGTGGTGGACCGGGTAGTGCCGCTCTCATCCACCCAGGCCGCGGAGATGACCAAACTCCTGGAGAACATTTACCGGGCCGTGAACATCGCGCTGATCAACGAACTCAAGGTGCTGTGCCTGCGCATGGGGCTGGACATCTTCGAAATTATCGAGGCCTCCCGGACCAAACCCTTCGGCTTTCAGGCCTTTTATCCCGGCCCCGGGCTGGGCGGGCATTGCATTCCCATCGACCCGTTTTATCTTACCTGGAAGGCGCGGCAGTACGACCTGTCCACCCGCTTCATCGAGCTGGCCGGCGAAATCAATACCCAGATGCCCTACTTTGTGGTGCAGCGGGTGGCCGAGGCCCTGAATGAACACGGCCAGGCCCTCAAGGGGGCCAAAATTCTGGTCCTGGGCGCGGCGTACAAAAAGGACGTGGATGACCCCCGGGAATCCCCGGGATTGAAAATAATCTCCCTGCTGCAAAGCAAGGGCGCCCAGGTGCGGTATCACGATCCCCACATTCCTCATCTGCGCGGGGGTCGGAACTTTCCGGACCTGGACCTCAAATCCGTGGACCTGACCGCGGAAAATGTGTCCGCCGTGGACTGCGTGCTGCTGGTTACCGATCACAGCGCCCTGGATTACGCCTGGATCGCGTCCCAGGCCCGGCTCATCGTGGACACCCGCAATGCTTTTGCGGGACAAAAAGGCGCGCCCGTTTATTTAGCCTGAAACGGTGGGGACACCGCACCGACGGAAGGAGGACCGCATGAATAAAATCAATGTCTATGATGCCGGTGAATTTAGCGACCAGAATTTTAAAAGGCTCCTGGTCCATGACTCTCCCTATCTGAAAATCCTTAACTTCAACTTCAAGGCCGGGCAGGAGATGCCGGTCCACAGCCATGACATCGAAGGTCAGGTGAGCATGGTGATCCTGGAGGGTGAAGGGGATTTTTTGGGGGGCGCGGAACCCGTTCCCGGCAAGCAAGGGGACGTGCTGGTATGCGACATCGCCGAGCCGCACGGCCTCAGGGCCAAGACCGACCTGAGGCTCCTGGTCACCATCGCCCCGCCGATTTAACCGGCGTGCCTCAAGCTTCTGATGGCGCCAGGGAGGCCAGCCGGGCTTCCAGATCGGCCAGCCGTTTCTGCCGCTCCTGCTCCTGTTGCCAGCGGCTGGTGACCTCCCGGATAATGGCGGCCGCACCCAGCGCCCGGCCCTGGTTATCCTTGATAAGGGTAATGGTGAATTCCAGGGAGATGCGGGTCCCGTCCTGCCGCAGGCCGGGCACGGCCAGGAGTTCCCGGCCGTAATTGGTCTGGCCGCTGGCCATCACCCGCTGATAAGCCTGATTGTGGCGTTCCCGCAGGGGTTCCGGAATGATGAAGTCCAGGGATTGCCCCAGCGCGGTTTTTTCGGGGTGATCAAAGATTTCTGCCGCGCCTCGATTCCAGAGGCGGATAATCCCTTCCCGGTCGGCAAAGATAATGGCATCCCGGGCTTCGGACACGAGTTGTTGACAAAGCTGTTCCTGGGATAAGTTGGAGGTCATGGCAGTTTGCTTTCCTGGTTATGTTGCTTAATAATCTGAACCGATTATGCCCTTAACTCCTGAGCTTCTTGCAAAATGTAGCCGCGAGGCTAAGCCTGCGCTGGCACAGGCTGGAAAGCCTGTGCCACCAGGCATCATTAAAGCAATTAAGGAAGAATCTCCAGTCTTAAAATGAATTTTGCCAGAGGCTCTCTTAAGAGCT
>CAZLRL010000203.1:4494-5673 GCA_964561645.1 uncultured Desulfobacterales bacterium | reverse complement strand
CCCGATCCGGAGCTTCGGCCCACCTGGCCAGGAGTTCCGCCTGTAAATCCTCCACGTTGACGAAGACCGTCACCGCAGGCAGGTTGACATAACCTTGCAGGATGCAGTAGGCGCAGTCCAAGGGGCAGTTCAGGGCCACCTGCAGTACCTGGTAGCCGCAGCAGATATATTCTTTGGTACCCGGGCAAGGCCGCCAGAAAGGACCTTTCTGCACGGCCAGCAGGAGGGTGGTCTTGGATTTTTGTAGCCAATCGGCGGGTGCGGCCGCGGGCCTGAGCAGGTCCCGGTCCGGAATGACGCTGACCGGCACCCGAGGAAGGCGGGCCAGGACCCGCTGGGTCAGGGGATAATCCCAGGCCGCCTCCTCCACCAATATCTGCTTGAAGTGTGGCATAGAGAGAAGTTTTTTGAGGGAGGGGGCCAGAGCAAAGAAAAATAGGGGGAAAAGGGTAAAAGGCGAAAAGGCGAAAAAAAATTCTGATTATGTTCTAAACTTTCGCCCTTTCGCCCTTTCCCCCTTTTCCCTATTGCCCTTAAAAACTGACAGCCCCTGCCCCTCCCTCAATCACCCCCAACCTCTTAAGATAAAGCGGGAGCACAGGCTTCCAGCCTGTACGGACACGGGCAAGATGCCCGTGCTACCGAGGTTGAGACCCCCGGGTCCTTCCCCAAATCCTCTGACCCATCCCGTAGGGGCGCAATTCATTGCGCCCCTAAAGCTTGATGAATCAAGCTCCTACAAAAAGCGGGAGCACAGGCTTCCAGCCTGTGCTGAACAGGCAGGATGCCTGTTCTCCCGGTTTGAAGGGAAATGAGGGGACTGAGGATCACAGCCGCACACCGCCCGCCCTGCATCCTTAATTAGAACGGTAGGGCGGGCTTCCAGCCCGTCCAGGCACGGTCAGGATGCCCGCGCTACCGGCGCCAGGGACAGGGGGACGAGTTTGGTTAGATAAACACGGGCGAGACGCCTGCGCCACAGGAGATGCCGCTCCCCCGGCCCTCCCCTCAAAGGTCTACATACGGCCCCCGGGTCATGCCCCGCAGGTGGCAGGTATCGTTGATCAGCATGATATGCCAGGTGTCCCCCTTGCGGGCGAACCGGTTGATCGCGGTGGTGTCCTGCCCGATGCGCCAGAAATGGGAGTTGTCCAGCCCGATGAACGCCGCGATGAGGAC
>CAZLRL010000203.1:0-4484 GCA_964561645.1 uncultured Desulfobacterales bacterium | reverse complement strand
TGCGCGGCCAGCAGTATGGTCTGGTCGGGGTGGCGGGCCATGGCCCCTTCGACTGCAGCCAGGGCGCGGGTCCTGACTTCATCCAGGGTTTCGCCGTTCGGAAAGCGCACCCTCTCGGGCGCGGTCTCCCATTGCTGGTAGAGGTCCGGATATTGAACCATGACCTCTTCCAGGGGCATTCCCTGCCAGTCCCCATAACTCAAGTCGATGATGCCGGGAAGATCGTGCACCTTGAGGCCGTGGTGCCGGGCCACCTCCGTGGCCGTGTCCCGGGCCCGGGACAGGGGCGAGGCGTACGCCGCGTGGATGGTCTCGTCTTTGAGCCATTCGCCCGCCAGCCGGGCCTCTTCCTGACCCACCTCGTCATGGGGGACGTCCTTGGTGCCCCGAAAAATTTTGTCCTTGTTCCAGGGGGTGCGCCCGTGACGCACCAGGATGATTTGGGTCATGATACCTCCTGGTTTCTGGAGATGGTTGGTTTTGTTATAATCCCTGCATGTTAGCGGAATATGTGCGCCACTGGTGGCGACGATTAAGCCAAAAAATGCCCTGGCGGCAAAAAGGCCGGCCCACCTGGGGAGATCAGCCGCCCACCATCCTGGGGGTCTGCCAAAAATGCGGCGCCGTGGTCCTGGAAGGCTGGCACCAGAAAACGGAGACCGGTTTTCTGTGTCAGCGTTGTGCCGGGAAAAGCGGGTAATTGCAGGTTGAGGGAAGCCCGCGACCGTGGCACAGGCTTCCAGTCCGTGGCATCATATTCTCGAAATACTGCACCCCAAGATATAGTGGGGAGCGTCTCCAACCTGGATTCGAGCGGGAGAACAGGCATCTTGCCTGTTCCTGCACAGGCTGGAAGCCTGTGCTCCCGTTTTATGTAGCCGCATGCTTTAGCTTGCGAAAAAAATTCGCAGATGAGCGCAGGCTAAAACCTGCGGCTACAGAATCAAAGAGATATTCCAAAGCTAATTTTGACAACTTCCCAGCCCGATCAAGACCCGCCTGATACCTTCAAAAACTCCTTCACCTCCCCCAAGCCCCGCTCTCGGGCCCGGTTATAAACCGCAAAACCCAGAGCCAGGTCCTGAATGATCAAGCCCGTGGAATCAAACACGGTGATCTCTTCCGGGTTTTGGCGTCCCGGTTTTTTCCCGGCCACCACTTCCCCCAGCGAACCGTAAACCATCTCAGGAGTGATATCGCCCCGGCTCAGGGGAACGTTGATCTCCCCGGAATGTGAGGCCTGAGCCCAATCATCCACCACAATTTTGGCCATCTTCAAAATTTCCGGGTCCAATTCCTGCTTCCCCGCGGCGTCGGCCCCGATGGCGTTGATGTGGGTGCCGGGGCGCACCCACTCCCGCTTAACCAGGGGCGTGTCGCTGGGAGTGACCGTGACCAGGATATCAGACGCCAGAGAAGTTTCTTTAGGTTCCGGAGCCAGACGCACCTGCACCTGATAGCGGGCCGCCACTTCCTCCAGCAGCACTTGGGCCCGGGCCCGGGCGCAGTCGCAGATAATGATCTCCTGAATCCGTCGCACCCGCATGATCGCGGCAATCTGGGTGCGGGCCTGCTCCCCGGCGCCGATGACCCCCAGGCGCGCCGCGTCGGGCCGGGCCAGCACCTCCGCGGCCACCCCTCCCGCCGCGCCGGTGCGGTAATTGGTAATATGAGTGCCGTCCATGTCGGTCCACTCGAGGCCCGTCTCCGGGTCGTTCAGCACGATTTTGGCCATGACCGTAGGCAGCCCCCGCATGGGGTTGCCGGGGTGGACGTTGACCCATTTCAGCCCACACACGTGACCCTCGGGAAGAAAGATTTCACCGTACATGGCCCGAAAGTCGCCCTGGGCCAAAGTGAGGTAGGCCTTGGGGGGCATATTGGCCCGGCCCTCGCCATAGGCCCGGAAAGCCTCCCGGGCCGCGTTCAGGGCCAGATCCATGTCCAGGACCTCCATCACCTCCACGCCGGTGAGAACTAGACTCATGGTTCCTCCTCAGGTTGGAAACATCTGCTGGAACGGATTACTCGGCATCCTCTGAAGAATCCTGGAAAACCCTCAACCCGTAGAGCGGGCGTCCCGCCCGCCTTCAATGGAGCTCCGAAAATTGGCGGGCGAGACGCCCGCCCTACGGCAAACCTTGTTTGCTCCAGGCGCCATCGCAGGCAAAATTCAGCCTTGTGGTTCCGGATAATTTTCGCAGAGTTTTCCAAAATCTCATTTTAGCGCCTGTACCGGGCTACAGAAAAACAATACGACAGCAGACGGGTGGCCTGGGCCCGCTCCAGGTGGAGCACCAGATCGGTTTCCTGGCAAGGAACTTTGCGGCTCTTGAACTCGCCCGTCACCAGGAGCTGCATATTGCCCTCCACAGTGGCCCGGGCCGTCAGGGTGGCGCTTTCGCAAAACACGAACAGCTTGGTCTCCGGCAGGTGGCAGGCGGCCAGGGTCAGGGGTGCCACCACTTCCTCCGGCAGAGTGCCCAACGGGACCAGAGCCAGGTTCTGCTGGGCCGCGAACTGTTCCATTTTATTCACCAGTTCGTCGGGGGGAGTCAAACTCACTTCCAGCTTCATGGGTTCGGCCGCGGCTTCCCCGGACAGAGGCGCCGCGGCCAGGCCCTCCACCCTGAGGACGAAGGTGTCTCCATGATGGCAGTCCCATAACATGGACAAAGGTTTTTCATTATAAAGCTTGACCTCAGCCGCGGGTAACGAGGCCTGAGCCACTGTGCAGGTTAAATACATGGAACCTCCTTTGGGGCGGGGAAGCGGCACGCTCGGCCCCAAGGCCGGGATGATTGGTCTATCTGCTTGACCCTGGTCGTCAAAGGCATTATATTTTCTTCACATAATGTTGTGAAGGGAGCAAGCATGTATTCCGATATCGTCATGGACCATTTCAAGAATCCCCGCAATGTCGGCGAGATTCAAGATGCCGACGGCGTCGGCGAAGTTGGCAATCCTGTCTGTGGAGACATGATGAATGTCTTTATCAAGGTGGAGGACGACAAAATCGCCGACATCAAATTCAAGACCTTTGGCTGCGGAGCCGCGATTGCGGTCTCCAGTATGCTCACGGAGTTGGCCAAGGGAAAGACCCTGGACGAGGCCATGAAAATCACCAATAAGGACGTGGCCAAAGCCCTGGGAGGTCTGCCCAAGAACAAGCTTCACTGCTCCAACCTGGGAGCGGATGCCTTGCATTCCGCCATTAAGAACTATCTGGACCGCAAGTCGGGAAAAGTCGTCGACCTGGACAAAGACCGGGAGGAGCATGTCACCGGTCGGGAGGCCCAGGCCTGCTACTGCCCCTATTGTTCCAAGCAGGTGGAGGAGGAGTCCCCCTTCTGCATCTTTTGCGGCGCGGATATTCCCCACGAACACGACCACTAAGCCGCCACTGACAACAGGCCAACAAGGGAGCCGCCATGGCAGTTATCTATCTGGACCATCTATCCGGCACGCCCCTGCACCCCCGGGTGCAGGAGGCCATGATCAACCATATCAACACAGTTTACGGCAATCCGGTCAGCGACCATCAGGTGGGGCAACAGGCCGCCCAGGCCCTGGATAAAGCCCGCTCCCAGGTAGCGGCCCTGATCAATGCCGATCCCGGTGAAATTGTTTTTGAATCAGGCGGCACCGAGTCCGTGAACCATGCCCTCAAAGGGGTGGCCATCGGTATGCGGGAGAAGGGCCGTCACATCATCACCACCAACATCGAGCACAAGTCGGTGTTGAACTCCCTGCGCACCCTGCGTCTTTTGGAGTACACCGTCACCTCTCTGGACGTGGATGCTGACGGTTTGGTAAATCCCGCCGCGGTGGAGGAGGCCATCACCCCGGGCACCATTCTCATCAGCGTCATGCTGGCCAATAATGAGATCGGCACCATCGAGCCCATCACCGACATCGCCAAGATCGCCAAGAAACACAAAATCATCTGCCATACCGATGCCGTGGACGCGGTGGGCGTGATCCCCGTGGATGTCAAAACTCTGGGCGTGGATCTTCTCAGCCTGGCGGCCAACCAGTTTTACGGCCCCCCGGGCGTCGGGGGCTTGTATGTCCGCAAGGGTACCCGGGTGTGGCCGCTTCTGGACGGGGGCATGCAGGAAAACAAGCGCCGGGCCGGCACCGAAAACCTCATCGGCATCGTGGGCATGGGCATGGCCGCCGAGACGGCCAAAGAAGAAATGCCGGAGCGCCTCCCCCGCCTCCAGGCCTTGCGGGACAAACTCCGGGACGGCCTGGTGGCCAGGATTCCCGATATCGTCATTAACGGCCATCCCACTCAATGTCTGCCCCATCTGGTCTCCGTGTCCATCAAGTTCATCGAAGGCGAAAGCGTCATGCTCATGCTGGACGAGGAGGGCATCGCGGTGGCCACCCGCTCGGCCTGCGCCTCCGGGTCGCTGCGGGCTTCCCACGTGCTCATTTCCACGGGCATGGATTTCGCCACGGCCCAGGGGACCCTCCTG